>JBLIOI010000053.1:0-30586 GCA_047639675.1 Planctomycetota bacterium
TGCAGACAGTACACGAGCTCCCTTGGCGACATGCTGCTCGAGAGAACAGCGGACTGTCCCATCGGTTTTGGGCGCGCTTTGGCCCTTGGCGTGCCGACGCCGTGATATGCCCGACTGAATTCGTGCGGACTGACTTGCTGGCAGAATCGCCACATGGACATTCGAGAGTTCATGCCTGCCATTGGGGAATTGACCCGGGCTTTGCAAGGGCCGCCGTCGATCGAAGGGCACTGATCGAAAAGTATCGATTGCCCGACGCACCCTTCGCAGTCCTATTGGGAGCTACGCGCCCCAAGAAAAACCTGGCAGCGGCATTGCGCGCCTTGGCTATTGCAGAGGATAGCGACCTGCACTTGGTGGTCACTGGAAAGGTCACGCCAGATCTCCTTCGCGATGTTGACCTGGCAGCCAGCCTTGGCTTGCGGGCAAGGCTGCATACGCTGGGTGAGATCGTCTGCGAGGACTTGCCCTGTTTGATTGCAATGGCAAGGGTTACTCTGGTCTTATCAACATCAGAGGGCTTCGGCTTCCCCACGCTTGAGTCCCTCGCCTGCGCGACGCCGGTGATCGTGGCGGCGGATAGCGCTCAAGCCGAAGTCGCGGGCGACGCGGGAATCGTTACACGGCCGGGCGATCCAGCCAGCCTCTGGTCAGCGATCAACATCGCCCTGCGACAAACTGAGGCCGAGCGTTCCGCTCTTCCCTTGCGTGCAGCGCAATTCTCGTGGCGAGAGTGTGCGCAGCGCGTCGAGGAGATTTGGATGTCATGGGCACGTTGAAGGCCCCCAATGTACTCGTCTTGGGCACAGTCCTGAGTCAGGGCAAGGGCGGCGTGTGGAGGCACAACAAGGAGCTATTGCCACGGGTAGCTCGCTTGCTCGCTGCAGCTGGTGGGAGCTTGAGCATTCTCGAGGGCCGTGAAGCTTGCGCCTTTGATTTGCCACCGGAAGTGATGCGAATCCCGTCCAAGGTGCCTTTTCGCCCCGCCATGCGCCGAGCCATGGCGGAGGGCCATGCGCTACGCGAGCTGCTTGCCGAGCGCACTGCAGAGGGCCATCCCTTCGACCTGGTGCACACGGCGCACCAACCCGTGCCACGTGGTTTTGACACGCCAATTTCACTGCTCATCCACGATCTGCGCTCCCTGGACCTGAAACACACCCCTTTTTCGCGCAGGCTATTCGCGCGCGAAATCATTGGGCACTCCGCCAAGCGGGCAGCGCTTCTCATGACTGTGACAGAGGCGATGGCCGACAACATTGCCTACAACCTCGAAGTCGAGCGTTCCAAGATCCAAGTCATTAACAACGCTGGCGATCACTTCCTTCCCATCGAACGGCAAGCGATACCCGATGCACCGCTCTTATGCATTGGCCATTTAGAACCTCGCAAGAACCAGCGTCTCTTAATCGAAACTCTGGCCAGCGACACCTCTCTTCCTGACGTCAATTTTCTCGGCTCCGCCAAAGGCAACGCGCAGGAAGAATTAATGGCGCTCGCTAGCAGCCTGGGTGTAGCCGAGCGCATTCACTTCCTCGGTGCCACCAGCGATGAAGAACTATGCGAGCAACTCTCGAAGACCAGCTGTGTTGTGTTGCCCTCTCTACTCGAAGGCTTTGGGATTAGCGTGCTCGAAGCACAGCGCGCAGCTGCGCCACTCGCAATTTCGGCAATCCCGGCCCATAAGGAAGTCGCACCGGAGGCAGCGACCTTTATCAACGAGGCCGCCGATTGCGCACGCGCGATCCATGTTGCATTGGGCGCTTCACAGCAAGAATTAGATGACCAAAAACGACTCGCGAATCAGCGCTATTCTTGGGATAGATCAGCGGAACAGCTATTTCGAGCTTGGTCTAGCTAGTTGCTTTCGTCCACTTGGACCCCAACCGCGCGTTCCTTGAGCGTCCCCGTGGCTCGGTACGCAAAGTAGAAGAGTCCGACGAATAGCGCGAGCACGATAAGGCCAGCTAGCAAACGAAGCGGGAGTGGGTACTGGGAAAGGTCCGCGGAAAAGAACCCACTCGGTTCCTTGTGACCTGAGAATTGCAAAGCCGGACGGGACTCGCGCACTGGAGCTGAAGCGCTTTCCGGCTGGGAACTGGAGACCCGGCGTTCGGGAGTCGGGGCACGATTCGGTGCGGGCGCCGGAACCGATCGCGGTGCTGGAGCTGCGACGGGAGAGGGCTCGTCGAACAACTCTTCGCCCTCGAAGAGGATTTCATCGTCTAGCTCTTCCTGGAGTTCCTCTTCAAACTCAATGCCCTTGGGTTCGATCTCATCGGGCTCGTTCTCTGTAGCGGCGATCGCTTCCTGGCGCGGAAGCGGACGCGGTGGCGCCGTTGCACCCTGCGATTCGAAGCGGTAGCGCATTTCGAGTTGACCGACATCAAAGCGTTGGCCATCGATGAGATTGATCTTGCGGTGGCGACCCGACTCGTCGGAAATGCCGTTGCGCGAGTCAAGATCGATGAGCGACCAGCCATCCGCAGCTTCTTCTAGACGGGCGTGCTTGCGACTCACGCCATTGCCACGCAAAACCGCGTCGCACTCTGGACCGCGGCCGAGGATCGCTCCGTTCGAGAGCTCAAAAGTCTTACCGATGTCAGGGCCTGACAGAACGTAGAGAATGGGCATCGGGAGAGTTTAGTACTCCGAACAAGAGTTTGCGCCATTTGTTGCACGACTTTGCCCGCAAGGCAAGTCACGCAAGCAATGGCGCAATCTCTTGTTTCGGGTACTAGCGCAGGGCTTAAGGCTCCGCGAGCCCCTCCCTGATTGCGTAGCGGGCCAGCTCCACGCGGTCGTGAATATCGAGCTTGCGCATCACGCTGGCGCTATGGTGCTCGACTGTCTTAACACTGAGGTGCATGGTCTTGGCGATTTCCTTCTTCGACAGGCCGCGGGCCAAGTAACGCAGGACTTCAACTTCGCGGTTGGTGAGGGTTGAAGTCACCGTCAGCTTGGAAGTGTCCGGCTTGCCGTCCTTGTCCAGAGCGAAACGGGCCTTGACCTCGTTTGAAAAGTAGACGCCGCCCTTGGAGACCTCTTCAAGCGCCTGGAATAGGGCGCGCGGGGGGTCGCCCTTGACCAAGTAGCCCTTGGCCCCAACCGCCAAAGCCTGCTCGATGTAGTGATCGTGAAAGAAGGCCGAAAGGAAGATAACCTTGAGCTCCGGCAAACGCTCGGTGATCTGCTTGACCGCGTCGAAGCAAATCATGCCTGGCATGTCGATGTCCATCACCAAGATCTCTGGCTGGCACTCCATGGCCATGCTCGTCGCGTCGCCAGCGTTGGAACACTCACCGACAACTTCGTAGGCGCTGTCGCGCTCAAGCAACCCGCACATCGCCGTGCGAACGAGCTCATGGTCATCAACGAGAAGGATTCGCGTCGGCTTCGTCACTTGGGATTCTTCAATTGCGTCAACCATCGTATTTGCTAGTTCAAAGAGGGCCGTTCCATTCGGCACGTTGGGGCGAGCGCAGCCCCTGAATTCTGCATCAATTCAGTACGCGTGTCCACGAACAGGAAGAAGTGCGCCATTTGAAGGAGCAGCCCCTGAACCTGAGTTGGTAATGTAATCCCCTAGTGATGGCCCCCACAACTGATTCTAGTTACGCAGTGCGGCTTCGCGGCCTTTCCAAGTACTTCCCAATACGCTTCGGGCTGGGGCGCAAGCCTGTTCTGCGCGACATTCAACTAGACGTCGTTCGCGGGCAAATCCTGGGCCTTGTTGGGCCCAACGGTTCTGGCAAGAGCACCTTACAGAAGATTCTAGCGGGCGTTGAACGGCAAAGTTCGGGGCAGGTTGAAGTGCTGGGTGCAACATTGGACGACGACAAGCTGCGCGCCCGCATCGGCTACGTCCCTGAGGACTCCCCCTTTCCTGGAGAGCTAAAACCACGCGCACTCTTAGCCCTGCTCGGGTCGTTGCAGGGAATGTCAGCAAATTTGATTCGTTCCCGAGGCGATGAACTCCTCGAACGCGTCGGTCTCGCGGATCATACGAACAAGAGCTTGCGCCGCTACTCGAGGGGCATGCTACGTCGTTTCGCGTTGGCCCAAGCCTGGTTGCACAATCCCGATTTGATCCTGCTCGACGAACCGACAGCAGGGCTCGATGCGCCGGGCTTTGACGTTCTTGAAGACTTGCTGAGTGAGGCGCGAGAACGAGGTGCGACCATTGTCTTTTCATCCCACCTGATCAGCGACCTTCATAAGCACTGCGACGAGCTCGTCATTTTGTGCGATGGGCGTATCGGCGGCCAAGGCAAACCTGCGGAACTGCTCTCGCGACCCGGTTGTTGGCGATTTGAAGTCAGCGGGATGGGCCCTTTACAGCTCGACGGGCTTGAAGATTGGGTGCGTGAACATGGTGGCGAGCTCGGCGAAGTTTCCGCGTCGGGCCGATCCTTGTTCGAGCTCTACAAAGGCCAGGGCTAGCAGTCCCGTCGTAAAAGTCATTTAACCACGGACTGCTAGCGCAAGCGCTGTTGGATTCGATCCAGAACCGATGCGGCTTGGTCGCGCCCATCTTGCTCGCTCATTCCGTTGAAGCGCAGCATGACACAAGTTCGGCCACTGCTTTCTTCGGTGACAAACACCCACAAAGAGTCGAGATCGATAGTCACGGAGTTCTCCGCTGGCACAACACTTTGTGGCACGGCGATCCCGCTTGCATGCAAGCCTGCGATAGTCGCCGGCCAGACCTCTTCAAAGCCTCGCGGAAAGTCGCGATGGCCGTCTGTCCCTTCTGCGAAGCGTGCATCCTCTTCGTGTGAACTCAACATTTCCCATTGGGCACCACAAGCGGAAAGAGAGAGGGCAAGGGCAAGAAGGAAGAATCGGGCGGTTGTCTGCATGGCAGTTGAAGATCAGTGGGCAGCGCGGTCTCCAAGAGGTATAGCATGGCAGTCCACCGATGAACCTCCTCCTCTTCCGACTGAATCTACGCCGGGCGCTGAACCCGGGCTACGGGCTGCTGCTCATCGCAATCGCAATCGTGGTGATTGTCTCGCGCACGACAGGTACAGAGCTTAGCGCATCGGCGGAACAGCCCTCCGCCCAACTCATGCGCGGGTTCCTGCGCGCGGACGTCATCTTCGCCCTCTTGATTGTTCTGGCTCCGTTGTTACTAATTCGGGTTGCCGGAACCTTCAAACGCATCGATAGCTACGAACGCCACTGGCTCTTGCCCCGCCAGCTTTCGCGCAGCTCCTTGGCCATTTCCTATTGGGCGGGGCAGTCCGCTGGAGCTTTGACCTGGATCTTGGCGATTTTCATCTTGGTTGAAGCCGCCGCAGGTGGCGCGGGGGATTCGCTGCAATTCGCAGGAAGGGCCAAGCTCTTGGACGCCCATGCCATTGACCAGGCGGGAAGTCTGGGTTGGCGAACGACAACCGATGAGAGACCCGCCGGTAGCGTTGTGCGTTTCAACCTGGGCATCTTCGGCGAATACGATGAAGTTGAACGCTTCGAGATCAGCTCGCATACGAGCCCGCAGGCAGAAGCCTTCTCGAGCGCAAGCGCCAGCCCAATGATGCACACAAGCCTTGAGGTCCAAGTGCCCTCCGGGGGCGGTGAAATCTACTTCGAATTTCGCGCACACGGAGCGACACACCCGCTCACTCTGCACGACACCGAGCTGCATCTTTTCGTTCCTTGTGACGAACGCTCGGGCACCTTCCAATTCCTTCTGCGCGTAGCTCTCACTTTGGCGGCGACAATCTCCCTGGCACTCTGCCTCGGAGCATGGCTACAGCCACCGAGCCTAATACTGCTCATATTCGGCGGCTATTCGTTGATTTGGATCGAAGAGGCGATTTTCTCTCAGTGGACCTTCGCCAAGTGGTTGCCGGGCTACGACCTGCCGAGTTCGCTGCAACTCCTGTCACAAGGACGTTCAGCTGGAGCTGTTCCACTGGAAACTTGGCTCGGGATGGGCGTCTTCGTGCTAGCCGGGCTCACACTCTTTCGCTTCGGACTAGGTCGCTGGAGGAAGGGCGCGTGAGGAAATCGTCGCGCGCATTCCTGTTGTTCGTCCTCGCAGGACTCTTGTACTTGAGCGCAAGCGCTCCGCATCTTGCAGGCCCACGCGGTTCGCTTTCCTCCCGGTTACTCGGCCCGATCTCAAGCGTCGCGGCCGGCTGGCAGTGGGTACGTGTGCGCCTCGCCTTCGAGGCGGGACGTCCGAACTTGGCCTACTCGCGTGCGGAAGTCGCCCTCCAACTTGACCCGCAATCGACGAGCGGCTGGAGCTACCTGGCTTCGATCATCGCCAGCGATCGCGGATCGCCCTACCGCCAACCCGATCCGAGCCTGCGAACACGTTGGACCAAGGTGGCCCTAGACCTACTGCAACGAGGTGAGGCCAGCGCTCATCACCCCGCAGACCTCGCTATTCATGCGGGCTCGATTCTCGTGCGCGTTGCAGAGTACGGCGACGAAGTTCCTTGGCCCGGCGGAAGCCTTGGCGCGCTAAAGGACGCAGAAGCTTGCTTTGAACGGGCAACCCGACTCGACCCGCGCTCCGTTGAGGCATGGACCGTGCTCGCAGCCCATCGCGCCCTGTGGCTTGGCTCGCCGGAGATCGCCACGGATCCGGCGGCACGGCTGGCGGCTTTGGAGGCCGGGCTAGTGACTCTCAGGCGTGCGGAAGCCAGGATTGACGAACTAGGCCCGATCTTTTTCCAACGCGGCGTGCTGCTTGGGCTGTTCGCAGATGACGCCAGCGGCGAGGAGGTCGATCTTTGGCCTACGGGCCGGGTCGGGCTCTATGACGCAGCAATTGAGGCCTTCAGCCAAGCTCATGCAGCCCGGTTCCCTCTGGGAGAGGAGGCGCGAGCCAGCGCAGAACTCGCTCGGCGCGACCTTCTGGCGCGTTAGTCTGGAATCCACGGCACCCCCGGGTAACCTCCTGGGGTGTTCGAGCTTCTGATGGATCTCCCGAACTGGCTCAATGATCTCACTGAGCGGTTCAACTACCTGGGCCCCTTCGTGGTCCTGGTCCTGTGTGGGGTTGGGTTGCCCCTCCCGGAAGAGGTGACGTTGATTGCCGCCGGGCTGATGCTCTACCAGGATAAGGTGGAGTTCATCCCGATCACGCTGGTTTGCTCTCTCGCGATCTTGATTGGCGATTCGCTACCCTACTGGGTTGGCAAGCGTTACGGGCCGCGCGCGCTTGAGAATCGTTGGGTGTCTAAGATCCTGCACCCTGAACGCTTCGCACTCGTAGAGCAGAAGTTCGAGAAGCATGGAAGCTGGTTAATCTTCACCTGCCGCTTCTTGCCCGGAATCCGAATCCCTGCCTATTTCACGGCGGGAACGCTAGGAATGGGCTACTTCCGTTTTCTGGTGCTCGACACTTTGGGCGTCATGATTTCGGTTCCCACCTCGATTTGGATCGCGATGAAGTTCGGCGGCCAAGTCGAGAAGTTGGAGTCGCAGATGGAGAACTTCCACCTGGTGGTTTCCTTTGCTTTGGTGGCGGTGCTCTTGATTGTCCTCTTGCGGATGAATCACCGCCGGAGAGATCGCCAGGCAAATGCCATGCACCAAGGGACGGAAGGACCGGAAAATGCTCGGAGTGATTCCGACGGCTAGCCTCCCAGTCCAAGCTGCCCCCCCCCTCCAAAAGACCCGGATTCCAGCGCTTTGGGGCGAGTCGCCACCACAAGCTAACAAAAAGGGTCTGTTCTCTAGCCCCCAACGGTTGACGCTCCCGGGCTCAAAAGTATCCTCTTTGCCCTCGAAACTTCCCGCTGGCCTCCGGCGCTCGGAAGAGAGAACTGCCACGGGACCCATCCAGGCTCCCCAAGATCAACTGAGACTAGCACTACCCTCGATAGGTAGAAGCTGAGTCGTACACACACCCCCCAGTTTCCACCCCTCACCTTATGGAATGGTTCCTTCCCACCGTCGGCGGTTTCGCCGTGGCCGCCCTAATCTTTGCCATCGTCCGATTCTTCGGCATTATGAAGAAGGATGCGGGTAACTCCGTCATGCAGGACATCGCCAAGCAGGTGCAAGATGGCGCCGCCGCGTTCCTGAAAGCCGAGTACAAATGGCTGACGGTCTTCGTCGTCGTTGTCGGTGCTGCTATCGCGTTCTCAAGTTCGGAAGGACTCGGAATGAAGACGGCTATCGCCTTCGTCGCGGGTGCGATCGCATCAGGTGTGGCAGGTTACTTCGGCATGCACACGGCGACCCGTGCTGCAGTTCGTACGACCCAAGCATCACGCAGCAGCTTGACCGAGGGCCTCGAAGTGGCTTTCTCGTCGGGCATCGTGATGGGCATGAGTGTTGTGGGCTTGGCGCTGCTCGGCGTCGTTGGCTTCACCTTGCTCTACGCTGCGGAGAACAACTTCAGCCCCGAGTCACTCAACAACGTGTTGGGCTTCAGCTTCGGCGCTTCTTCCATCGCGCTCTTCTCGCGCGTGGGTGGCGGCATCTTCACCAAGGCGGCGGACGTCGGTGCTGACCTCGTTGGCAAGGTTGAAGCAGGAATCCCCGAGGACGACCCCCGTAACCCGGGAACCATCGCAGACAACGTTGGAGACAACGTCGGTGACGTCGCAGGCATGGGCGCCGACCTGTTCGAGTCCTACGTGGGTTCACTCGTCGCAACGATGATCCTTGGAGCTTCAGCTTACTCAGGCGACCCGAACATGAAGTCGATGGTGCTCTTGCCCCTCGGCGTCGCAGGCCTCGGAATCTTCGCCTCAATGATCGGCACCTTCTTCGTGAAGGCCAAGGACGAGTCACAGATTTCCAATGCGTTGCATCACGGTGTCACCATCGCCTCGATTCTCTCGATCATTGGCTCTGCCGCGCTCACCACGATGTTCTTCACCTTCCCCGATGGCGTCGAAGGCTGGCGCCTATTGGTCGCAATCGCCTCGGGAACGATCATTGGTATCCTGATCGGTAAGGTCACTGAGTACTACACGGCGACGGATCGCAAGCCGGTTCAGAACATCGCTGCGCAGTGCAAGACTGGTGCAGCAACGAACATCATCCACGGCCTCGCAACCGGCATGGAGTCGGTGGCAGCACCGGTTTTGATGATCGCCGGAGCAATCCTAATCTCTTTCAATGTGTGTAATGTCGATGGGACTGGTGGCGTTTATGGCGTTGCCATCGCAGCCGTCGGCATGCTCTCAACTTTGGGCATCACCCTCGGCGTAGACGCTTACGGCCCGGTTGCTGACAACGCTGGTGGCTTGGCCGAGATGGCAAAGCTCCCCGAAGAAGTTCGTCAACGCACCGACGCTCTTGACGCAGTGGGTAACACCACGGCAGCAATCGGTAAGGGTTTTGCTATCGGTTCTGCAGCGCTGACCGCGCTGGCACTCTTCAGCGCCTTCTGCAGCCGAGCCGGTGTACTCACCGGAGCGGCCGACGGCAACATCACCCTCGACATCAACTCGACCAACGTGATGGTCGGCTTGCTGCTCGGCGGCATCTTGCCCTTCATGTTCAGCGCGCTCACCATGCGTGCTGTTGGCAACGCAGCCAACGAGATGGTCGAAGAGATTCGTCGTCAGTTCCGCGAGATCCCCGGCATCATGGAAGGCACGGCTAAGCCCGACGCCGCCCGTTGTATCGAGATCTCAACCGCTGGTTCGCTCAAGCAAATGGTCGTTCCTGGCTTGATCGCCATCATCGCTCCCATCGCTGTTGGCCTCTGGGACGTCGAAGCACTCGGCGGACTGCTCGCTGGTGCGCTCGTCACCGGCATCATGATGGCCATCTTCATGGCCAACGCTGGTGGTGCTTGGGACAACGCTAAGAAATACATCGAAGGCGGTGCACACGGCGGTAAAGGCTCTGATTGCCACCACGCAGCTGTTGTTGGTGATACGGTCGGTGACCCCTTCAAGGACACCTCAGGCCCGTCGCTGAACATTCTCATCAAACTCATGACCGTCGTCGCCCTGGTCTTCCTGCCCTGGTTCGTCTAAACGACCAAGGACACTCAAATCGAAGCAAAACCCCTAGCCGCTGCGGCCGCATGGCTCGCTGATCTCAAGAAGGGCATCGATATCGATGTCTATGAGGTCAGGGACCAACTTCAAGTTGCCGACTATTTCGTAGTCATCACCGGTCTTAACCGACCGCACGTGAAGGCCATCCATCAAGAGCTGCACGTACGCTTGAAAGCGGTAGGCGAAACCTACCGTCGAGCGGAAGGTGCGGACGCCTGCTGGTGGGTCTTGCTCGATTATGGCGACGTCGTCGTGCACATCCTCCAAGCAGAGGCGCGCGACTTCTACGACCTGGATCAGCTCTACGCTGAAAGCCCGAAGCTCGACTGGGAAAAAGTCGAGCTACCGGACTTGCCAGAGGTGGGCACGAAAGAGACTGCGTAGAACGCAGCACAATAGAAGACGGCGGTAACGAGCCTGCGCAATCTCCGCCATCCTAGCAGTCGACCCCAGATCAGAATCCGTTGGATTTTGGTCTGGGGTCAACTGCTAGGATGGCGGAGGTTGCGCAGGCTCGCTACCGCCGTCTTTTGTTGCCGTCGCTGCCTACTCGACGGTCACATCTGCATCCTCGATGATCACCTTGTAGCTGTAGCCGAAGCCGTAGTCCTGGTCGCCCAAGAGAACCCCGCGAACCAGCACAAGATCCCCAACTGTGAGGGTCTTCGCAGTGGTGATCGTCAAATCGTTGGTCCCCGCGCCGCCACTACCGTCCTGCATGTGGAACCAGTTCTTACCCATGATCTGAGGCGTGAACTTCACGACCTTGCCGCGCAAGAGGATCTCTTTCCCGACCAGCGCGTCCTTCTTCAAGAACACATCTTCGATCGTGACGCCATCCGTGGCTTTTGCGACCCTCTCGCCTTGGGCGCTTTCACCCTGGGCGCTCGTAGCGCCCGTGGCAACATCACCCTGCCCCGGGGCCGTGATCCCGGCGCTGAAGTAGATCAACTCGAAGGTACGGTCGAGCGACCCGCTCTTGAAGTCAGCCATGGGCATCGGATTCCTGATCTCGACGACTTGGCCGACCTTCACGCGCGTCGGCGGGCCTGCGGCCCACACTTCACCGGCGGGAGTCTTGATGTGCACGTAGGTGTATCCGCCCGCGTCCATGGTTTCGATGACCGGGCCGATCATACCGGACCCGTCCACCTCTGCGACCTCCGGGGGCGCAGTGGCTGCAGCGGCATTGGCAGCTATTTGCTCGGCCTTCTCGGTCGCTTCGCGTTGTTGGTTGCAGGAGAGGGCGAGAAGCGTGATCGCTCCGATCGAAATCCAGTTCTTGTTCACAGTCATTCTTGTGGTTGGTGCCTTGCGATTCGCGCCCCGTAAGATACGGGAAACCGCAACTTCCAAGATCATAGCGAGTCAACTATGGGAAGACTCCTAGGATCACAATGAACAGCACTCGGTTCGCTCCTTGCGTCCTCCCTTCATCCTGGGTAGAAAGTGTTCTAGATGGAATGGCTCGATTGGAATGATGAAGCCTTCAGTACGGCACGGGCGCGCGGTTGCCCAGTGCTGCTATTCGTCATGGCTGGGTGGTGCCGCTGGTGCCGCAAGCTTGAGAAGGAGGTTCTCTCGGATCCCGCTATCGCCAAGCGCATCCAGGACGATTTCGTCGCCATTCGGGTCGACAAGGACCGCAGACCGGACATCGATCCGCGCTACACGATGGGCGGCTGGCCTACTTTGGCCTGGCTCGACGAGAATGGAGACATTCTGGGCGCCGACAATTTCCTCGACAAAGACCAGCTGGCAAAGCGCCTCGAGGAAGTCTCCGATGGGTATGCCCAGGGAGCAGACGTTGTACGCGAGCTTTTGAACCTGGAGCGGCGTGCGTCTCATGACGGATTACCGGCGACTCCCCCGCCATCCAAGGCGGCCCTCGGCCAGAAGCAGGTCGAACTTTCGCTGGAGATCGTCGACAAGATTGGAACCAGTGTTCTCGAAACAGCGGACCCCATCTATGGCGGCTGGGGCAAGCAACACAAGTTTCCGCACCCCGAAGCAATCGACTTCGCTCTGATTCGTTGGACGCAAACCGGCGACGCGCGCATGCTGGACTTGGTAAGGCGAACCTTGCGCCGCATGCAAGCGGGCGAAATCCACGACAAGGTGGAAGGTGGCTTCTATCGCTACGCTACCCAAGCTGACTGGAGCGCGCCCAACACCGAGAAGATGCTCGACAGCAACGCTCAGCGCTTGTTCATCTTCGTTGAGGCCTACCAAGCATTCGGGGAAGAGGAGTTTAAGGATTCGGCCATCGGGGGCCTCGAATGGATGGACGCAGCGCTCTTCGACCCCAAGACAAAAGCCTTCCGCGGGAGCCAAGACGCCAATACTGAATACGCTCACCTACCCACCAAGGAAGCGCGCGAAAAGCGCGGCAGGCCGCCGGTGGATGACACGGTTTTCACCAACTGGAATGCCATGGCGGTTTCCACCTTGTTGAAGGCCAGCACTGTTCTGAACTCGAGTAAGTGGAGAGACCGAGCCCTCGACACTCTCGATTTCCTGATGACAGAGATGTGGGACGACGAGAGAGGCATGCACCATTACTATGATGGACGCCGGCACCTGCCGGGCATGCTTAGCGACCAGGCTTACACCTTGCGCGCCCTGATTGACGCCGCGCAGTTTGCTGGCGAGAACCGCTACTTGGCCGATGCAGAAAAGCTCGCCAACTTCACCATCGAGAGCTTACGAGCTGACAACAACGGCTTCTACGACAAGGCCCACGATCCGCAGGCGCGCGGTGGATTGCGTAGGCGCAACCGCTCGATCTTGGAAAACTCGGTGATGGCGGAAGCGCTCCTACGCCTATCTCTACTCACAGGAGAACGCGACTACGAAGATAGCGCCCGAGAGGCATTAGCCTCATTCACCGGCACTTATCTTCGATTTGGGCACTATGTCGCTGGCTATGCCCGCGCCGTAGACCTGCTCTTCCATCAGCCCTTCGTGGTCACCGTCGTCGGTGCTCACAACTCGAAAGAAACCCTGGCCCTGATGCGCGCAGCTCTGCAACCGTACGTCGCCAGCCGCGTGGTTCGCAATGTCGACCCCGTTCGTGACCCGGAACTGTTCAAGCGCAGTCACTTGCCGTTGCCGAAGGACGGCCCGCGCGCCTACGTGGAACGCGGGCGAGAGAGTTATGCCGACACCAGCGATCCCAAGCGCTTGCCTGCTTTGATGATGCGGACTTAGTCCGGGTCCAAGCATGTCCGCAAAAGAGGAGTCCGCTCGGACATCGCAAGGTCGCGAACTACCGCTAATCAGTGCGCAGTTGTTAGAACGCATATCTCTGTGCGTGCTGCTCTTCTTGGCATTGGTTCCGCGTGTACGCGACATCGGCGCGAGCTTCGACCGCGAATTTGAAGGCTTTCAAGGAGCCTTCTTCGCGATGGCTGCGGTGAACTACGAGCGCCTCGGTCTAGAGGTCGCTGGCGGTTACCCGGTGCTCAACATAGACCTGCCTGGTGGAACTCCTGAGGCAGCGCGCGATTTAGAAACAAGCCTATTTGTCTATCACAACCATCCGCCGACAACAGCGCTTCTCGCCTGGGGATCATTGCGCCTCATGGCGCCGGCGGGCTGGGAATCTGCTTGGCAAGAAGGCCGCGCCCCCGAAGGTATCGAAGCAGCTTTGCGGCTCCCCTTCTTGCTGATGCATCTAGCAGCACTCTTGTGCTTGTGGTGGTTGGCGCGCATCGCCTTTGGAAAACAAGTGGCCTTGATCGCTTTGGCGCTCAATGTTTTCCTGCCGGTCAGTGCGCTCTACGGGATCTTGGTCAACTACGAGAACGCCTCTCTCGTTTTCATCCTGCTAGCCGTGGCGGCCTACGGGTGCTTTGTGAGGCATGGTTCCTTGAGAGCGCTGTTCGGAATGGGCGCGGCATTCATGGCGGGATGCTCTGTAACCTTCGCGCCCGCCTTCTTCCTTCCTCCTTTGATTTTGCGCAGCGCGTTCGGGCGCAAATGGGGCGAAGCAACTCGCGTGGCCATTGTTGGGGGAGCGTCGTGTCTCCTGCCAATTCTCCTGCACTCCTCTGCCTCCAAGAACGCTCTCGAAGCCTTGGGACAAGCGCCGATCACGATCATCGAGCGTGCTTGGGTCCTATTCCTTCCGCTGCTTGATGGATCTGTTCCGCTCACCACTTGGATCTCTGCGCAACTAGATCACGGGCAAGCGACGCTTGGCACGCTACTGTGTGTTTTGGCTTCAATCGGGTTCCTCCTTGGCCTCCTACGCCGCTTCTCAAGCAAGTGGAACGAACGGCTCAGTGCAGGTGAATGGCCTCCAAGCGAAGAGATCAACGTGGATTTAGCCACGCCTCTCACTCTGGGAACGCTGCTCTTTCTCTTCGCTTTCTACCGGCACACCGGCGAGGAACAGTGGTCGTTTTGGCTCTACGCGACCCCGGCAGCCACGATTCTCGCGGCGCGAGCCATTCATATGGGGAGTTTGAGATTGCAAAAGCTCCGGGGCGGAATTGCGCCCCTGATCCTAGTCGTCGGCACGGTCATGCTCGGAGGATTGACGCGCTTTGAAACTTGGCGCAAAGCTGTTAGAGCGCCCGGGCCAAGTGATCAAGCCGAAGTCAGCACGGGACCTGATGCTCCCCTACCGCAGAGTGTCGGCCGCGAACTCTCGATGCTCTTACCAGCGGGTAGTGTCGGATTGCATCCGAGTGCGTTGGGATTGAACTTGGCATCGACTTGGTACGCCTGGCGCTCGCTGATCGCGATCGACTCTTTGGACGACGGCATAGTGGACTTCGTGCTGAAGGTCGTCGGCCTTGAATCCGCGCAACGTTACCTGGTTCTACCCAAGTCGCCGCCGGCCGCCGCAGCGGCAGCCGTTGAAGAGATGCGCGCGCTGCTACCTGCGGAACCGGACCTCACCAGTAAGGACTGGGAGGCTTGGCTGCGCTAGCGAGGCGATCGCAGGACCTACTGTGCGGTCAACCAGAGCATCCAGATTTCAGCAGTTGCCGACCCGTTGTCGCGAATCAAGTAGGCACGCTTGCCATCTGCTGTGTAGCGCATCGCACGTGCGGTACCGCTACCACTTGCTCCCTTCGAAGGAACAAGGGTCAGTTCCGACAGAAATCCCGGGTGGACAACGCGAATGCCGTCCAAAGGCACGCCAGTTAGGAACATCACCGCTTCGTCCGGTGCCAAGGTCATCCCCCTGACGCTCAAGGAAGCGCTACTGAAGCCCATCACTACCGGGTCTTGCGCCAAATCGAAGCGTGTGAGGCGCCCGAATTCATTGGAAGCCCAACCCGTGGTTCCTCCTTGATTGATGATCGGCGAACCGATGACAACTGGGGCCGGAGCACTCACCAGTTCCTGAACTGAGATCAAGTAGCCGGAGCTCATCGGATCTGTATCCAAGATCTGCAGCTTGTAGAAGGAGTCCGATTGCCACGTCACCAGGGCCTTGGTTTCGTCGGGCACAAAGACGATTTCTGCGACGTCGAGGAAGTTCGGCTGAATCGAAAGCTGCTGAGGTACGAGGTAGTTGGCGCTCATCGGGTCGATGTCAACTCGCCAATAGGTACCGTTGCTGGCCCCGCAGAAGGCGAAGGAGGTCGATTCCTGAATCGCGAGTCCGGTCGGTGTTAGGGAGCCAGTCATCGGAAAGCCCGTGGGCGTATCGGTAACGACATCAACTTCCGTGAAGCCCCCATCACCCGTGATGTAGAGCCGTGTATTGTCCGCCACGATCGTCATACCCGTCGGGTTCAGGGCGACATCGATCATGCTCAGGATCGTGTTGAAACTCGGGCTGGCTGAGTCCGTATCAAACTTCCAAACCTGAGCTAGCTCGGGGCGCAAGACATAACCGAAGAGGCCATCGCTCGTCAGCTCGATGTCGTTCGACAGGCCAGAAACCGGGATGAGTTCAGGGTTAAGAGTTGGGATCTCTTGTTCAGCACTTGTCGTCCCCCCCGCACTATCCGTGAGGTGAATCCACATCGATGCACCCGGGTTCTGACTGCCAACACCCAGCTGCCAGGTGGGAAGATTCACGTGCGACTCGAATCCGGTCGCAAGGAATCCAGTGCCAACCGTGGATCCATCGCCCACGGTGCCGTCCCCACCCACCTCAACCGAGTAGCTCACGGTCTCGTTGCTAAGGAAGCACACATCGACCTCTTCGTAGAAGCCGTAGGGCCCCGGATAAGTCGAACACAATAAGAGCTCCGGCGGAGAGAGATCGAAGAAGTAGAACGATGCCGACGAAGACTCCACGTTCTCGGCCGTGTCGATCGCGAAGTAACGCAGGGTTAGCTCATGATCGATCATGATCCCCGTGATCGGACTCGGCCCGAAGGAAGTCGTCGTAGCCCCGACCGACGGAAACGAACCATCCGTCGTGTAGTAGATCGTCGCCGGTTCATTCGAGGTGAGCGTCGCTTCGAAGAAAGCGGGGAAGGTGCCCGTCGACGGAGAAGCACTCGTGGACGGCGGTAGCGTGTCGCCGATCACCGGATTCTCATCAGCCTCGGAAGCATCACCTCCTCCACAAGCCGCTAGAAAGAGAAGCTGGGAAGAGAAAAGGGCACGGGTTGTTTTTCGTAATCGAAGACGCATTGTCGAATCTTAGATCGAATCTTGTGAGGGACAAGGGGGGCAACTAAGCCTACCCCGAAGATCGCGTATGCGTCCCTCTACCCCGCCTGAATCAGGCGACTACCGCTAGAGTTCTCGAGCGCAATCGCTCCAGAGCCCGTGCGTAGCCGCACGAACGTGCCTAATGCGGCCTCTCGACGTGGACTGGGACCAAGCTCCCCTGCACCTTCTCAAACAGCTCTGCCGTCGCACGGACATCTCGCAAGCAGTATGCCCCGATTTCTTCGATTCGCCCATCAAGGTAGGCAGCGCCCACCTGGCTGCCATCGATGGAGCTCTTTGGACTCGCCACGCCAAAACGGTGGCACCAATAGTCGAGGGTGTAGCGATCACGCGTCGCCCCAAAGAAAGAGAAGGCGTCCATCAAGTCGCAGTGATCATCCGTTGCGTGACGATCCGGAACCAAGTTACGCGAGGGTGCGATACCCAACTGTGCAGAACGCACTGTAATGACGGGGCCGTCGTAGCCGCGGCCGTTGTACGTCACAAGCTGCGGCGCTTGGTTGCCATCTGTCGCTGCGACCCGTTGCCAAAACTTGGCGAGTAGTTGCGCTTCGCTGCCCCGATAGACACTTGCACCCGGGACCTTGTCCCAGGCTTGCAGCTCCACTTCTTCAGGCCCTTCGAGCAGAATCGTCCCCTGCTTTTCCCCGCTCGATCGCATGCCAATCGCGATCACCTTGCCGAGTCCGGGATACAACGCCAAACGATCCTTAACCGCTTCACGCCTAGAAGGATCGCGCTCCCGCCTCTTCAGGTAATCGCGCGTACTCTCGTCAACCTCTTCCCAAGGGAGGCCCGCCACTTCGATGTCGAATGTGATTGTGCTCATGGGAACACCTTACCTGACTAAGGAACGCCCTGGGAGCGCAATACGCTCCACGACACATGCGTCGTCTATTCCTAGGCCATCACCCTGCGCATCCTCGGCCTAATTAAGTGCGCGCCGAGAGCCATCAAGGCGAACCACAGCGCCGTCCGTAGGACATCACCCCAATTGGGTGGGCCCTGCACGGGAACGGTGTAGCAACCTCCGCCGCCACCACTGTCGCTTGAGAGGAAACTGAAACCTGCGCTGAGTACGGTAGCTTGGCCGCTGCTGGAATCGGAGGCGATGACGTTCGCGATGCCACTGCCTGAGGCCGGCGTTGTCACTTCGATGGACGTGCTGCTGAGCACGGTAACCAATGTTCCCGAAGCCCCACCTTGGCCTGTGACACTGTCGGCTCCAAAAGTCACCTCTGTGTTTACGGTGAAGTTGGATCCGGTAATGACGACAACCTCGCCCCCGCTAGCTGATCCTTGAGAAGGAGTGACGCTGCTAATCACAGGATCCGGGCTGTTGGCGTAACTAAACGTACTCGTTGCGATTCCGCCGCCGGGGTTGACGACTTCGAGCAAGTACGGTCCGCCAGCAGCTTCGCTGCCAGCAGTCACTTCCAGGACACCGCTGTTGACAAGAGAAATGGTTCCTTGAACGACGTTGTTGATGCGAACCACACTGCCCCCCTCGAAGTTCGTTCCACCGATGCGGAAGACGGTCGAGCCAGAGGACGAGCCTACCGGGGGGAAAACGGTAGAGATGGTCGGTACGGCGATGAACTGATAAGCGCTTGACTGGCGCCCTTCGACGCCACTCGGATCGATTACGACGACATCGAAAATGCCGCTGGCCCCCGAACGAGTGGTCAGGGTGATCGAGGTGCTGCTCGCGACGGTACAACCACCCGTGGCCCCATCCTCATAGATCTCCCCGCCGACGATCACGCGCGCTCCCGCATTGAATCCTGTGCCAGTGATAGTTACCGAAGTGCCGCCGTCGATGCTTCCCTGGTTGGGACTTGCCAAGGTCACGATCGGATCCGCCGGCGTGATCTCGAGTGCGGCGGGCAAGATGCTCTCTTCGACGGCAGTGTTAATCACCCACATGTCCGCGTGCCCGTTGATCGCAGCGCCGGGTATCGCTGCATCAAAACGAACTTGGCTGCCGAACCAGAGTACAGAGGAGATCGTGATCGACGGATCGCTGCAGCTGAGAGTCGATCCTGCATTCAATCCGCTTCCGCGAATCGTGAAATTCGTCGTAGCTCCTTTGGGCGCACGCAGCGGATAGCGGTCCGCGTTTCGTCCGAGCGAAAGGGAAACGTTGGCACCAACGCTGATGTCGCCCAGCGCCTGAATTTGGCCCGCAGTCAGAGTGACGTTTCCGTGGACCGTTGATTCGAAGTCGGTTTGAATGGTCCAACCGGCTCCAATGTTCGCTGAGCTAACCGGAAAGTCAAGGGGTGTGACGTACAGCTGGTAGGTCCCCGCATCTAAGCCACCGACGGAAAAGGATCCAGCACCATTCGTCAAAGCGCCAGCCATCGTACGGCCGTCTGAGTCGCGCACCACAACATGGGCACCTTTCACCACCGTGCCGTTGGAGAGACGCTTGATCGTCCCTGAAATACGCGCGTGGGTGCCGCTCGGATAGATGTAGCGCAGCGCCTGGCGCTCATCCTGGCTCAGACTACGGTGCAGGATGACAGTCGGGTCCACGTAGGGATACATCGATCCCCCGGCCCAGCCAGTGTGGTCGAGCCCGAGCAAGTGCCCGATCTCGTGCACAGCAACGTCCTGCACATCGTAGTGGCCGCCCTCTTGCGAGGTCGTGAAGGCAAAGCCCTTGCCGTTGAAGAGCACGTCGGCGTCATCGATGCGCCCGCTGTTGTAAAACCAAACGGGCGTGATCGCCACGGTGCTCGATCCATTAGGAAAGTAGCCGGAGCTATTGTCCTCATCGAACATCAAGAGATGCAGCGAATTGCTCGCCCAGTTCGTACTAGTCGTCGTGGCGCTCTCAACCAGAGTCATCGACGTGCCGTCGATCGAGTTCCATTCCTCGATCGCATTCCGCAGCGCCGTTTCGTCGCTTCCATCGCTGATATTGTCCGATCCGGTGCTGTTGATAGTGATACCGAGGTTGGTCGTGTTCCAGTAGAGCGGCGTACTGTTCGACGGATGCACCAATCTCACGTGGGCGAATACAAGCGCTGACCCAGCGGCCACCAAGGAGGCCAACGCGATCCACTTCTTCTTGAACAGCATCAGCGTGACTCCTTCAGCGAAGCTGCAGCCGCAATCTCTGCGACTGTGCCCGCGTAGTCAAAGACCTGCGAACCACCCGCATCAAAGGTCTGCCCCGTCTGCGGATCGATCGTCGTCAAGGACCCGTGACGCCGAGTCAAATGCCTTTGGCCGCTCAGGTCAGTCTCCACACGAAACTTGCCCTGCGAAAGCCCCACCGGCATACGGACACCGCTGCCACCGGCTTCCGACAAAAAGAGAATCACCTCCTCACCAGCCAGCACTTCGGGCAGCCCAGGAAGAATCAACCCATAGCCATCTTCGAGAATGCCGCCAGGAATGCGCACGGAGTAGTTTCCGGGTACATCACCAAAGAAGACACGATCGACTTCGATCGTGTACTCCGTTTCGATGCGGCCTTCCGCTGTCCGCACGGCTTTGGACTCGCGTACATAGCCCTCGAAGACCTGATCGGCTTCGTTGACAAGTTCGTCGATATCAAGACGCACAGCGGTACCGGCGTCTACGTCTGAATTGTCACCTCGGGGGAGCAGCAGGGCGGTTAAACCGAGCACGAGGCTAGACAGGAGGATTGCTCTTCCCATAGCGAATAGTGGGGTGCCGAAAAGGCGATAGGAGATTACGGGGGGGGATCTCGCCAATATGCGAGCCCGTGTCCTGTGCCTAATCGGGCCTGGGAACAGTCAATCTTGAGACAGAGTGCCAACTGAGTTGGCTGGGGCGATTCAAGGTATCGGGTGGGGGTTATTCCTTGGTGGAGTCTTCTTCCTCGTCTTCTTCCTCGTCTTCGATAATCACGTCGTGCCCTTGCTCCGCATATCCAAGGGCGTTCAAGGCATCCTTATTCGCCTCCATAACCGCGAGTTGGCTATCTATACTCGGCTTGGGCAATGAGTTCTCCCGCCTGCTTTCAATTCGTTTCTTCAGCTCAGCGACGCGCTCGGGGTGCTCGCCCGCCAGATTGTTCCATTCGTTGGGATCGACGTTCAAATCAAAGAGCATCAACTCTTGATCGAAGTCCTTGGCACCCACCTTCGTTGGCCAGATCAACTTCCAACCGTCCTCGCCGATGAAAGCCTCCCCCAAGCGGGTCATGGTGTAAGCGCCCGCCGGGGCATCTGCACCGAATAGGTCGCCGCCCATCATCTGCTCGACGCCATCCACATTCACGTCCGCCAACTTCAAGATCGTCGAAGCCAAGTGCAAGGACTCCGAAACGGTCCCATCGACTCGCCCGCGCTCTAGGCCCGGCGCGACGATGATCAGCGGCACGCGTACCAACTCTTGATAGACAAAGTCACCGTGGGTTTGCTTGAGCAGATGCTGAATACCTGCAGGTTCTCCACGTTTCTTGTCCTTGGCCTTTACTCGGCCGTCGGATTCCGTGCGCTCCCAAAGACACTCGCCGTGATCGGAGGTGATGACGATGATTGCATCATCGAGATTTCCGTTCTTCTCCAGGGCAGCGACTAACGTTCCGACCTTCTGGTCCACAGCGTGGATCTCGTCGTCGTAGAGTCCAACCTTCCCGGCGATGAAAGCCGTCTGGTTTCCGATCGTCCCTTCGATGCTCTGGCGTTCAGCAGCATCTGCTATCAGTCCACGTTGATGATCAGTGATCTTCCCCTGCTTCGTGGTGCGCGAGGAACCGGGCGGCTCGTAGGGATCGTGGGGATCCGTGAAGTGCACCCAAGTGAAAGTATCGTCGTCCTTCGTCTCTTCCAGCCAATCGACGATCCCGTCCAAGCGACCAGGCGGCTTGGTCATGTGCCACTTCTTCTCGCCAGTCCAACGATCAAAACCGCGAGCGAATCCGGTCACCGGCGTCAGCAATTCATTCGCAACCCATGCGCCAGTGCGGAAGCCCGCATCCTTGAATAGGCCCGCCATCGTCGGACGATCACTGGGCACGTCCATGCGCGGCGACGAGAGGCGTTGTCCCGTCATCATGGTCACCATGCTCGGTGCGGTCCACGAGCTCTGCGCGATGGAACGCGTGAACTTCACTCCGCGATCCGCTAAGCCGTCGATGTTCGGTGAAGTCTCACGCCAATAGCCATAACACGAGAGGTGATCCGCTCGCAGCGTATCGATCACGATCAAAAGCACGTGCAAGGGCTTGTCGCGTTTGACCCGCGGTTCTGCCCCCTTCTCGCTCTCTGTGCACGAGATAAAGCCCGCGCCAAAGAGCACGAGCAATCCAACCATAAAGAGAATTCGGTTCCTCATGGCTACATCCTACATGATGAGCAGAGCTCAGGATCTACTGGGTACCCGGCGAACAACCGAACGCTCAACCTGCACGAATTCCCGGTGAGCAGCCAGCGTGACCCCCATCCGCGGGATACTTTTGGGGGTGAAGGAATCAGGTCCCCCCCTTCCCAGCCACAGCCCCCCTTATGGAAGCCGAAATACTCTTACAGCAGCTCTGCCAGCTCCACGGGGTCGAAATGACCCACGGACAACGACTGCTCCCCCTGGTCCAATGGGCCCTGAAGGGGCCCAATGAGTCGCGCAGGCGTATATTAAAGGTGGTCGAGCTGGCCCTCCGCGGCGACCCCTACGCCGAAGAGAAGAGCCGCGAAGAGCTTGCCGCAGCGGCTGATCACGCGATCTTGATCGCAGTGGCGCGGGTCGTCCACGATTGGACGCCGGATAGCAAAGTACTGGGCCTCGACATCCTAAAGCAGATGGGGCCGAAGGAAGCAGACGACGCCGAGTAATAGAGTTCAAACAAAGGCGGGCTCGCTTCCTGATAGGAAGCGAGCCCGCCTTGCATTTATGTCGTCGAATACCCGACTAGCGGCCCATGTGCTTCAGAGCGTCGCGCAATTCGCGAAGCTCCGAGCGCAGCGCATTCAATTCTTCGCGCAACTCCTCAAGCTCTGAGGTAGCTCCGTGACCCTGGACGTGGGGAGTCGCTGCCTTCGTATGGGGAAAGTGCGCCTTGTGCTGAACATGGTGATCCTTGAAGGTATCGTGAGCCTCGAAGGGCAGCCAAGTGTTGTTCCGCGACCCGTGCTTGGTTTCTACCTTGTGGGGGAAGAGGTTGATACCAGTCTTGCCCTTCGGTGCGGGGAAGAAGCCGTGAGCTTGGTGCGGATTTTTGCCAGCGACATGATGCTCGAGGTCATGCGGTGCATTCGACTTGATCTCATAGCGCGTCACTTTCTTAGAAGAGCTCCCTTCGGTGCATTGAGGAGCCTTGTCCTCGCAGCGGCCCCCGTCACTACACTCGGGAGCCTTGTCCTCGCAGCAGCCCCCGTCACTGGACTGTGTGTCGATGATGAATGCCTTGCCGCCCGCTGACGACCATCCAATCTGGCTCTTGCTGCTCGGAATGATGATCTCACGAACCTCGCCACCATCTTCAGTGATGAAGATTTTGGTCTCGCCGCCTGCCTCGTACTCGACGTTGACGTCGGTTTTGATCTCATGAACACCGCCTGCGCCATGACCCGTTCCAATCGCGTGCCAACTGCCACCCGAGGCACCTTTCTTGTCGCCGAAGAAGAGGGCATTTGAGTGACCAGCGCCATCCACTTCCAAATCGATCCTGATCTTGTGCTCGCCTTCCGTCAGCTCTAGGCCTTGCAGGCACTCCAGATCAGCCAGGCACTCGAGTCCTTCAAGGCCCTGCAGATCGGCAAGCCCTTCGAAGTCAGATAAGTCGATGACGACATCCTCGCCCCCGCTCTTGAGAACGACCTTGCCCTTGATCTTCGTATCCTTGTGCCCGTTCGACTCGGCTCCAACGTAGCCGAGCTTCTCCAACCTGTGCAAGACGTCATTGTCAGCACGCTCGTGGATTTCGACGAGCTCCTTCGGTTCCTCTGGAAGGTCGAGCTTCGAGGAGTCAGCCAGATTTAGCGTCACCGTGCGATACCAACCTTCGCGGGAGATGCCCATGACGACTTCATCACCGATGGCAAAGCCTTGGAGATGTCCGAGGAGCTCCTCGTTGTTGGCCACGTCGTTGCCGTTGATCGAAATGATCATATCGCCCGCTTCGAGGTCGGCCGCCTGAGCGGGGCTGCCATCGATCACGGAGTCGACTGTGGGTGCTCCAGTGCTCGACTCGCCCAGCATGACGCCAACCATGGCGCGCTCTCCTTCACTCTGCTCATTGTTGTACGAGAGTGATGCCCATGAAGCCTCCACCGGCCTCTCGATGGTGTTCGCGGCCTCGATTATGTTCATGGCGCTGAACTGAGCCATCAGTGCCGGCGTGACGGAGAGGAGGGTGCCAGCGGCCAAGATGCCGGTAAATAGTCTTGTGCGGTTCATGATCGAATCGTTGGGTGGATGATTTATTCGAGGCTGTGGACGCCATCGCCGGGGCGCTATTCCCCGAGAAGTCCTGCAGCAGATCCCCCTACGACCGTGGTAGTTGACGGTTGGTGAGTTTGTCAACTTGTTGGCGAATCAATCGTTTCAGTTACGTCAAGAGCGCAACCTAGATCTAGAAGACCCCTCTGGCGCGTCCTAGCGGCACGTTTCAGCGCCGACGGCGACTGCGCTTGACCTTGGCCTTCATGGCCAATTCGACAGCTTCCGATGCGCCATCCGCGCCAATCATGATCTGCACCTCGCTCTTGCCGAGCTTTTCGTGCCAGACCTTGGCTGTGTAAATTCCAGCGGGAAGCCCGGGAATCTCAAAGGCTCCGTGCTCGTCGGTCAAGGCAGCGTAGTTGGTGTCCGTGACGTACACATAGCTCGCCATCCACGGGTGGATGTCGCACTTGATCTGGATCGCCTCGGCCTTGTCGACCTTGACCTCGAGCGAGGCGCCCCCCATCAGCGTGCGGTTGAAGGCCTTGTTCTTCATCGCGTAGACGTGAACGTTGTGCGGCACCGAATCCGAATTGCGAAACTCGAGCGTCGCACCAACAGGCACCAAAACAACACGGTGAGTGAAGCGGCATTGGGCTTGGTCCAAGACGATCGGCTTCTCCGGTACGCGCATCTTCTCGGGCTGTGCGCCCTCCGCGACGGGAAGGGTGATCATCACCACCGCGTTCGCAACCCCCTTGTCGGCACCGATCAATAGGGAGTAGGCCTTGGCATCCACCTTTGAGCCGTCATCGCGGCAGCCCTTGGACTGCGCTTCCGAAATCGAGAGCTCCGAAGGAATAGGAACCTCGCCCTCAAAGACCACTCGTCCGTGGGCCTTGCCTGTGCCCTCGCTCGACGCGCCTTCGGGTTGAACGAAGACCGTGCGGAGCTCATAGGCAGGCTCCTCACAGCACTCTTCCTGAACGTCAGCGACGTCCGGAGCGTAGACGACCGGCGCACTCGCCAAGGCAAGCCCCGCTGTCGCGAGAATGCAAATGCTTGAAACGAGTGTCGCCTTAGTCATGGCTTAGTTCTTGGCTGCTTCTATGTCGAGGGTGTAAAGCCAGTCGAGGACCGCTTCGATTTGATCGCGGTTCTCCGAGTCCGGGTACTGCTCCTGGTATACGGGCTCTTCTGTGATGAAGTTGGCGGCCATGGCCGTTCCAGGGTAGATAAGGCTCGGATTCCAAAGCCAATCGCGAACCCAGTCGGGACGCAGGCGCTCGCGCACCATGGAAAGATCCGGCGCCCAGGCGATCGGAGCATCCAGTTGGGACGGCCCATTTCCGTTCATCCAGTGACATTCAAAGCACTTGACTCCTAGCTCACCGATCGCAACGCCCCTGGCCGCCATACTCTGATGAGCAGGTGAACGTTGCACGATAGCTTCGTAGCTCGGGTTCACAGCAGAGCTCTTAGTGAACTCAATCTTTTCAGCGTAGAGCTCGTCTCTGAAGAAGCTCGCCTTGATTGTCGGTGCGTAACCAGCTTCGATGGCCTTCACAGCCTTCTCTGTGAGAGAAGCCTCGAGGCCGAATTCCGCCGTACTCACAATCTCGGTACCCGACGACTGCGATGTAACTTCGGGCCACGGCAAGCCGCGACCTTCCATGCTGGCGTTCGGGGTTAGGCCCGAGGCCAAGCGCAATGCGCGGGCAAATCGAGCGGGCGCTTCCTTCGCTCCCTTGTAGGCAAAGTAGTCCGCAACCGCAGCAGCATCATCGTTCGAGATGTTGAAGTTCGGCATGTGAACTCGCAACTGCCTGCGCAGCGTGAACGGATCGAGCAAGAAGGCATAGAACCAGTTGCGCTGCAACTTGGTGCCTTCGTCGATCAAGACCGGCGGAGCAAAGGTCCAACGAATCTTGTCGTAGCTCTGTTCTTCGTAGTAGACACGCTGTGTGCCGTCCACGTCCGTCACTCCACCATCTTCCCCGGCCGTCCAGGTGTAGTCCGGCTCTTCTGCCGTCGGATCGTGCATTTCGATCCCGTTGATGTAGTAGTCCGTGACCACGCTGACGAAATCGCCGCCCTGCGCGGGAATGATGTCCACCAACTGGTCCTTAGTCACGAAGACCGTTTCGCCGGGAAGCTTGCCCAGGGAGGGCTCGACCTCAAGCAAACGGAAACCGACGTCCTCGAGTTCTTCGAACTCTTCTTCGTAGCTCGCAATGTACTGCTGGAACTGGTCCAAGCTGTTCATGGCAGGCGGAGTGGTCATATCATCGAAGATGACCGGCTCGGCTGCGATGTCGTGCAGTTCGCCATCCTCACCGTGGAAGATCACGCGACCCGGCTCAACCACGTGGCAAGCCATGCAGTTCTGTTGGCGCACGATGCGCATGCCGTAGTCCATTGCGGCCTGCGCCGGCGTCTCCTTCATCTCGGCGGCCTGAACTTCGTCTTCGACGAGCCCCACCACGAAGTTGGAGATTGAGAGAATCTCGTCGTTGTTCAAGCCGAAGGCCGGCATGCGCAAACGCTCGAGGGGATTCTTGCTCTTTTCTTCGTCGAAGATACGCGGGTTCGCCAGCTTCTCGCCGATCCAGTTCTCGCGGTAGTGCTTGAACTCCTCACGTTGCTCAAGCTTCCAACCATTGTCGTGAGCCAGGATCTTCGCGCGGAATTCCCAGGCCAACTTATCGACAGTCTTGGAGCCCCAGTTGGTCAGCTCGGTTCCGATCGGGTTCGTTTCCTCGAAGCCGGGAATCGAGTGACAGGAGAAGCAACCGTAATGGCCGATCTGCTTTTCACCGATGGCTAGCAGGAGATCTTCTTCACGATCCCAGCGGTGGTCTTCGTTCTCGCCAGCAAAGCGTCGGTCGAGTTCGTCACGTCCCTGGCGACTGAAAAACCAGCGCGCCATCTCGCGCAAGACCTCGGCATCGTAGGGTGCCTCGGCAAGTTCCCAAACGTCCGGGACATCGCGGAAGATCCCGTCGGGGTCGTCCATCATGTAGGCCGTGATGTCCGCAGCTTCCTGATCGCTGAGCTCCAGGTTGGGCATCTTGGTCTCGGGCCAGTAGGCCTCGGGATCCTTGATCCAATTGTAGAGCCAATCGCGATCCAACTTGGTGGCCACACCGCGCAGGTTGGGTCCGTGTTCGTTCTCGCCGTTCAGCTCAAAGGCCAAGTCGGCGGTTTTCAGATTCTGGCCGGGATAACCCGCCATGTTGTGGCAGGCCAAGCAACCTGCGAGGCGGAATGTCTCGCGGCCAGTCTCTGCGTTGCCTTGTACCGGAATGGAGGAGCTGGCGACTTTCGGCGCAGCCTTCCACAAGTAGGCCGTGATCGATGCGACGGCACTCTCGTTCCACTCTTGACCGAGCATCGAGCGACCCTCGCCCCACTCGCTAACCGTAATCTCTTGTTCCGGCTTGAAATTCGAGAGGTGGAACAGTCGCGGCATCTTCGTGCTCGGACGGAAGTTCGTCGGCTGCGAAACCCATGAGTCGACCCAAGTCTTGTCTAGCTTGGCCTGGAGGTTTTGCAAGGTCGGCCCAGGGCGTCGCTTAGTAGGGAACCATTCAACCTTGTGGCAGGCGTAGCAACCCTTCTCTTCAAAGAGTCGATAGCCCTTGCTCAGACGCGGCGCGTCCTCCGCAATCAGCTCCATCGAGCCCTTGTGGCATTGCACGCAGCTCGCTTCGGTGAAGTTCGCATCCAGCATCGGGTAGTCCCAGTGATGCTGCTTATGCCAGTGATGTTCACCCTGCCAATCTTCCATCTGCGCGCCAGGCACCGGACGGTGGTCCGCGCGGATGAAGTCGAGCGCCAAGCCCGAGCCGCGGTGACAAATCGTGCAACCGACTTCTGCAATCGGGTGCGGTGACGTCGAGCCCAGGTAGAGGTCGAGATTCGGGTGAGTCAGGAAGGGATGACCGACCTCTTCACCATCGACGACGAGGTCCGAGGTGTAACCCGAACGATCGATCGCTTCGTGACAGGTTTGGCACATGTCAATGCGCTGCCCCTTGGTGAAGTTCAGCTCAAAGGTCAAGTTCGCGGGTACCTGCTTCTTAACCTTGTTGCGCGGATCGACGAAGTCGATGCCGGGGAAGTCGCGCAAGATGTTAGCCAGCTTTCCAGCGCCGTCATCGGGCGCCAAACCGCCGAGCTTCTTCTCGAGCAGCGCCAAGCCGCTCCGAGCAGTCTTCTTCTCGCCTTCGAGTTCAAGAACCTCCGCGCCGATCGCATCGAAAGCTGCTTGCAGCACTTCGACATTCTGGAGCTCGATGAACTTGTCCTTCTCAAGGTTGCTGTACACAAGCTCGAATCCCGCCAGGCGCTCTACCCCGTATTCGGGGTCGCCCTCGTGGTTACGATGCTCCTCGATCAGATAGCGTTCCCAAGAGAGATCTTGCTTGGCGGCCTTGCCGGCCTCGTCCACATCAAAGAGAACGCCGTTCGCTTTGTGTAACGCATCCTTTGCGGCTGCCAGCTCCGAGCTGCGCGAATCCAAGCGCTCTTGAGCAGCGCTCAAGCGACCCTCGACTTCAGCCGCAGCCTCCGCCTGAGCCATCATCTCATCGGATTCGATTGCATCTCGGGTTTGCGCCTCCTCGATCGTGCGGAATTCCGCCTGGTACTTCTTCCAGGGCGCGTTCCAGTCATCGATCACCATCCATACGGTGGCTACGAGAAGAAAGACGCTCGAGAAGAGGAACCACGAGTTGAGTGTGGAAACCTTGTAGTGGGTGTCGCCGCGATCAGCCATAACGGGTGAGACTGAGACTGAGTGAAAGGTGTGAAACTAGAAGCGAGGGTTCAGATATTGAAGAACCACTCGGGGATGCCAACGATGTACTTCAGGCTGACGGTCCAGCGTAAAAGCATCTTGATCGGTATCAGCGCGAACCACAGCAGGAGCTGCATCATCACGTGATAGCGGATCAGGTGCGCGCGATCGCCGTTGAACAGTTTGCGGATCAAAGTCTTCTCTAGGAGCTTCGGGATCACACCGAAGAAGAAGAGCAAAGAGATGATACCGGGCATTTCGCGAATGATCGGATTCTCTGGGCGCGCCATTCCGAGCATGCCACTCCAGAAGTAGGTCGCCAGGTCAACGTTGACCATCGGCTCCAGCTTGTGCAGATCCCAGTATTCAAATGGCCCAAAGAACGACCAGTTTGGACCACGTAGGAAGGTGCCCAAGATCACGAACGAAACCCAGAAGAGCAGGAAACCAACCCAGAAGAAGGATATGGCGAACTTACGTTCCTCGAAGGTGTAGTAGCCGTTGCCCTTGGGGTTCACATCGATAAAGGGAATCGAGCAGAGTCCCACAACGATGAAGCTCGGTAGCACCACGCCTGCCAGCCAAGGATCGAAGTAAACGAGCAGTTCCTGCAAGCCGAGGAAGTACCACGGAGCCTTCGATGGGTTGGGCGTACGCGCGGAGGCCGCTGGTTCTTCGATAGGTGCAGTGATCTCGATCGACCAAACGATCAGGATCGCGGTGAACAGCACCAGGAAGATCAGCTCCGAGTAAACCAGGTCGGGCCACGTAAAGACCCGCTGCTTGCCGAGGCTAGCTTCAACCGTCGGCAGCCCCTTCTTCGTCAGCTCGTCGTTAATATACGCCCGGCGCAAACTGAGCCAGGAGAAGTAGATCACCGTTCCAAGCAGAATCAAAATCGGAACGTTGTCCGGCTTCGTGATGATGCGCTTGAAGTTCGGGTCGCCAAAGGCGAACACCAGGAAGCCGATCGCCAGCGCGAAGAAGACTGCGATCACAGACTTCTTCGTGAAGAACGCACGGAACTTCAGCACCGCGAAGATCGCGATGGTGAACTCCAGGAAATAGAGCGTCGGCGACAGGAGGTAGTCGACGAGACCTTTGATGTCTTGACCCATGAGGAAATCGTTCTGGTCTCTCGAGCGTGATCCTTGCGGGAAGGAGAGACCTGTTATCTAGCTAGTTAGATTGAGTACTGAGAGGGCAAGAGCGAATTAGAGAGGACCTGAGATGCCACCATCTTTCCGGACGCGCCAGAAGTGGATAGCCATCAGAACCGCAGCTCCAATCGGAATGCCGACGCAGTGCAGAACGTAGAAGCGGAGCAGCGCCCCCTCCCCCACGAAACGCCCAGCCAAGAGGCCGAAGCGCACGTCGTCACCGGCGTGAATGAAATCCAGTCCACCGATGCTCACCAAAGCAGCACCCGGACCTTCGTGGCCCAACAGGGGCGTCGCGCGCGCCATGTTGGTTCCCACCGTGATCGCCCAAACAGCCAACTGGTCCCAAGGGAGCAGATAACCGGTGAACGAAAGTAGAAGTGTGAGCACCAACAGGATCACGCCAATGTTCCAGTTGAACTCGCGCGGCGCCTTGTACGATCCCGTCAAGAAGACGCGGTACATGTGCAGCCAAACGCTGATGACCATCAAGTGAGCCGACCAACGGTGCAACTCACGCATGATGCCTAGTGGGACGTTCTCTCGCAGCGCGAAGATGTCCTGATACGCCAACTCGGCCGTCGGCCGGTAGTAGAACATCAACAGCAAGCCTGTGATGGTCTCGATCAGGA
>JBLIOI010000054.1:0-30355 GCA_047639675.1 Planctomycetota bacterium
GGCGCCGCATTACGCGGCGCCGCTCCCTTGAATTTCATTTCGGAGGACTCCCGTCGAGGGAGACCGCCAAAGCGACTAGAACCAGTCGGCTTCGATGCCGTTGGAGAAGTTGAACGCTGCGGAGTCTGCCGGTGCGTTCTGGCAAGCGTTGGCCGGGTCGCGGAACCAGTACTGGTAGTACGTGGTGTTGCCAGCCGGTTGCGCGCTCATGGCGAAGGGGTTGCCTTGGAAGTCAGCGACCGTTGCGTCGCCATTGACGTCCGTGATGAAAACACCGCCGCGCTGTGCCGGGTTGACACAGAAGAGACCAGAAGCGTTCGGGATGCCGCCGTTACCGTTGGGGTAGTTGATGGCAGCGGGGCCCTGGATGATGATGCCGGGCTTGGTGTCGGCGCCGTCGGAGATGACGAAGCCGAAGGTGGTCAGGGAGAGGTCCGGGGTTCCGGTCATCACAAGCTTGGCACCATTGCCATTCGGGTTGGTGTTCGGGCAACCTTGGTCCGGAAGGCCGGATACGCCACAGGGGCAGTTGCCGGTCGAGCCGTCGCAGAAGGAGCCGGGGCTTCCGGTGACGGGGCAAGCGATGTTCGCCTCGCCGGGGGTGCGGTCAGCAGCGAGACCGAAGTCAAGGAAGCTGTCACACCATGTGCTCGGGAAGTCTCCGCCGCGGTAGATACCGGCGGGGAAGAAGGTTCCGTCAGGGCCAACAATCGGCGCGCTGTCGTAGGTGAAATCGGTGCCGCCTGCGACGCCGCCGTCGATCATCGCGACGATGTCGAGGATTGTGACGCTGCTCGAGGTAGCGATGTCGGTGACCAAGTCCAAGTCAGAATCAACATTGGTGCCAAGCATGGCGGTGATCCCTGCGACGTCCGTTGTCGAGATCAAGTAGAAGGTCTCGGTGCCGTTCTCGTAGACGTTGTCGGAACCGACGTCCAGGTCGAGGTTGGCGACGGCGGTGTTGCCTGCAACGAAGTAGCCGTCGGCGGGCATGGTCAGCCCGGTCAAGTCGATGGCATCGTCGAGGGTGCCAGCGTTGGTGCTGTCACCTTCGACCACGAGGATCATCATGCCGTCGAGGGACATGTTCGGCTGACCAACGATCTCAACGAACTCCATGTCGTCGGCTCCGGTGTGCGAAATGAACAACTCGTTTAAGCTCTGGGAGAAACTTTGTGAGGCGAGGCACGCGATGGCGGCGCCTGCAAGTGCGTATTTTTTCATGTTTGGAATCGTCTCTATTCTCGGTTGTCCTTGGTGCCTCTTCGATGGGATTCAAGCGCCGCTATGCGAAGACTCGAATCCTGATAGTCGAAGTGCGTTTCTCCGTTCCAAACAGGCCACGCCGCCGAATTGTGGTTCGGACAGGGACTGCAAAAATTGAACGTAGAAGCGCCAGGCGATTCTCGGGGAGTAGTAGATGTGCCCGGCGAATCTGAGCAGCCTTGCTGAGCAGAGCCGTCCGCGCACACTATGAGGGTAGACGGAATCGGTCGAAAATCGTTGAAGAATGCGTGTTTTCGGCGTGCGGGTCGGTCGGGATCGACCCTCTGCAGCCCAGTTGACCCACCCTGGGCGCCCCAGGGCTGCCCTGGGGCGAATCCCCGTTGAATCCGACCTACTTCTCCGTAGAGACCGGGGGCGCCTTGCGTACGGGAACCGTCAAGGTCGAGCAGCTTGAGCAGGGGCCTGAGCTCTCCAATCGCTTCCACTCCTTCGGGCAAAGCCACTCCCACATCCCGCTGGCGTCGATAGTGCTTGCGTCGCCACCTTCGGCGTAGCCCAGGTTGCCGAGCATATCCATGTCGTGTTGGCTCATCCCGCCGCCCTCTTCCGCCGTGTAGGGCCTCAGGACCCAGGGGTCGCGGCGCGCTAGGTCTTCCAGCATCGAAACTACGATTCCGCGTTTTGTCGGGTCGCCGAAGATGTTTTTCATCTCGTCGGGATCCTTGCGGATCTCGTACAGCTCCGAATCGCGCGGGTAGGAAGGCCGGTAAATCAACTTGTATTCATCTGTCATCAAGACATGGATGAAGTCCGCTTTCGGCCGGCGCTCAAGCATCTTGGCGTTGGCATCCCAAAGGTTGATTTGGTCGGCGTAGGCAATGCGTGGTTCGGGGTTGGGATCGCTTTCGATCAAGTCGCGCAAACTGCGACCTTCCAGTTGGCCGGGCGGAGCGATGTCCAAGTAGTCGAGCACCGTCGGAAAAATATCGACTGAGCGCACGAGTTGCGTCACGTCCAAGCTCGAGGATGCGCCGGGCACCCTCATGATCAGCGGAACGTGAATCTGTTCTTGGTAGAGAATACGGTGTGCGCCCCAGCCGTGACGACGATAGCCATCATCGAGACCCTCGCCGTGATCGGCGACGACTGCGAAGAGGGTGTCGGAGTAGAGGCCCTTCTCCTTTAACGTGTCCATGATCGTGCCGAACTGCTTGTCGACGTAGCTGATCTCGGCTGCGTAGCGTTCGATGCTTTGCATATCCGGGCCATTGGGGCCGAAGGGCACGCCTTTCTCTTGCATGTACTCGTTCGGCGGCATCATGTAGGGATCGTGCGGATCCCAGTAGTGAATCCAAATGAAGAAGGGCTCTGTTGTCTTCTCAACAAAGTCGAGCACCATGCTCGTGGTCGTGTCGGAGCGTCGTTGGCCCTTGGTCACATCCCACTTCATGCTTCCGTCTTTGTTCGGGACCAGACCAGTGCCCGCGACGTCTTCGAACACGTCGAAGCCCTTGCCGAAACCGTAGATGGCGGAGACCGGGAAGGAGCTGTGGAAGGCCGCCGTCGCAAAGCCGCGCTCTTTCAGGACGCTGCCGAGGGTCGGAACTTCTTCCGGGAGCTGGAAGCCCGAGGGGCCCGCCAGGATTCTGAGGCGGTGGCCGTAGGGGGCTCGTCCAGTCAAGATCGACGCGTGGGAGACCGGGGTTAGGGCCGAGGAGCTGACGGCTTCCGCAAACCGAACCCCGTCCTTTGCCAGGCTGTCAAAGTTCGGCGTAGGGTCGCCAGCTCGACCCCAGGCACCGAAAAAATCCGGGCGGGTGGTGTCGAGAGTGACCAAAATCACGTTCTTCGGCGTGCCGGCGGTTTTGCCGCCATCGTTGGAACAACCGCTCACGCAGCCGAAAATCGCCAGGACTAGGGGAAAAACTACCTTGAAGGCTCTCGTAGATCTCATGGAGGAACGTACGGCGTTTGGCCGATGGGTGTGAGGAGCCATCGCAGCCTATCAACACTCGCAGCAAAGCGTCTAGCCGAGTGCTGCAACCGTCGCACGAAACCCTATGATCCCCCGCATGAAGACCCTCTCGAATCAAGCTCTGGCTACTGGCCAGACTCGCGGAATCCGCAGCAGCTTCCTTTTGCCCCTCGCCTTGACCCTGACCACTCTGGCCGCCTGTGGTGGCGGGGATGCCGAAGAGGGCGGCAGCGCCTCCGAAGGCCAATTGCTCGTCGAATGGCACGACCCGGGTACCCAGACCAAGAAAAAGAGCGAGGGCCTGATGAAGATCGGCCAGCGCGATGGCGCTTGGACCTGGTGGCATGAGAATGGCCAGATCGCTGTCAAGGGCGAATTCACGGACGGATCTGAGAGTGGTACCTGGCTCGAATATCACCCGAATGGCCAAAAGGGTTCGGTGATCACCTGGGTCGACGGCGCGAAGGAAGGCAAGACCGAGCACTGGCATCCCAATGGTAAGCAGAGCATGGAAGGCGAGTACAAGCTCAACTCGCCGATTGGCAAGCACAGTGCTTGGTTTCCCAATGGGGAACTCGCGATGGAGAGCAGTTACGTTGATGGTCAAGTGGACGGCGACGTCAGCGAGTATTGGGACAGCGGTCAACTTCGCAAGGAAGGTGCCTTTTCCGCCGGGAAACAAACCGGCAAGTGGTCGAGCTATCACGCGAACGGCAACATCGAATCAACAGGCGATTTTTTGGATGGCCTCCAAGACGGAACTTGGACGATCCTGCACCCCGGTGGTGAGCTTCTCATGGAGATGCCCTACGAGAATGGCAAGCTGAACGGGACGATCACGCGCTTGCATCCCAGCGGAAATATGGAATCCGTTTTGGTGTACGTCGACGGAATGCAAGTTGGCCACGAAGAAGCTACTTTTCCCGACGGCAAGTCTCGTTGGTCGGGCGACTACACGGACGGTTTGCGCAGTGGCGAATGGAAATTTTGGAATCCCGATGGAAGTATGAATCAGCAACTATCCGGAATCTATGAAGCCGGTGCTCGTGTGAAGGACATGGAAGGAAACGCAGCGACCAAGTAATGATGAAAACTGTACAACACACTGATAGCGCTGTCTGGGAAGCGATTTCCGCGGAAGCGGGCCGGCAAGAAGCCCAGCTCGAATTGATCGCTTCTGAGAACCACACATCCAGCGAAGTGATGGCTGCCATGGGCAGCTGCCTCACGAATAAGTACGCCGAGGGCTATCCCGGCCGCCGTTACTACGGCGGTTGCGAGCATGTCGACGATGTCGAAAACTTGGCGCGTAGCCGCGCCAAGGAATTGTTCAACGCCGGCTACGCCAACGTGCAGGCTCACTCTGGCACGCAGGCGAACATGGGCGCGATCATGGCCATCTGCGATCCCGGCGACAAGGTGCTAGCCATGAGCCTCGATCACGGCGGTCACCTGAGTCACGGCCACCCTAAGAACTTCTCCGGCCTCTTCTACGACTTCCATTCTTATGGAGTGGAACGCGGCACTGATTTGATGGACATGGACCGTGTGCGCGAACAGGCCTTGAAGGTCAAGCCGAAGATGATCCTGGCGGGGGCTTCGGCTTATTCACGCAAGATCGATTTTGCAGCCTTTGCCTCGATCGCCAAAGAAGTCGATGCCAAGTTGATGGTCGACATGGCGCACATCGCCGGCTTGGTGGCTGGCGGCCAGCACGACAGCCCTGTCCCGCACGCGGACGTGGTCACCATGACGACTCACAAGACTCTGCGTGGACCGCGTGGTGGCATGATCGTCACGAACGATCTTGAGGTTCTCAAGCGCGTAAACACCTGTATCTTCCCCGGTGGCCAAGGCGGGCCCTTGATGCACGTGATCGCTGCTAAGGCGATCGCTTTGCGCGAATGTCTTGACCCAGAATTCTCAACCTACGCCCGACGGGTTGTGGAGAATGCCAAGGTGCTTGCCGAGACGTTGATCGAGCGCGGCTTACGCATCGTTTCCGGCGGAACGGACAATCACTTGATGCTCGTAGATGTGAATAGCAAGGGGCTTTCCGGTGCCCAAGCAGAAGACCTCTTGCACGCCGTAGACATCACCTGCAACAAGAACTTGATTCCCTACGACGAACGCCCCCCGATGGAAGCCAGCGGCGTACGCCTCGGAACGGCGGCGATCACAACGCGCGGCATGGGCCTTGACGACATGCGGACGCTGGGCAACTGGATCGCAGAAACCTTGGAGAACCCTGACGACGAGAGCGTGGCTAAACGCGTCCGCGGCGAAGTTGCGGAGATGTCCAAGAGTTACCCGATCTACACAGCCGAGTAGCGGCCACGTGCCGACTACGCCAGCCATCCCCGTCACCTTGCTGACGGGTTTCCTGGGATCCGGCAAGACCACGCTGGTCAACCGGATCCTTTCGGAACCTCACGGGGAACGCATCGCCGTAATCGTCAACGAGTTTGGCGATGTGGGCATCGACGGCGACCTGGTGCTTTCCTCCGCGGAACGCATCGTGGAGTTAGCGAACGGTTGCGTCTGCTGCACTGTGCGCGGCGACTTGCAGCAGAGCTTGAAAGAACTCTTGAAGGCGCGCGAGAAGCGCTTTTTCGGCAAGCGCGAGTTTGATCGAGTGTTGATCGAAACCTCGGGCTTGGCAGCGCCGGGACCGATTGCTCAAACTCTGGTGATCGATCCCGAATTGGCCAATGCTCTGCGCTTGGACGGCATATTGACGATGGCCCACGCCGTGAACTTGCCGCGTCAGTTGGAACAACAAGCGGAAGCAGCCCAACAAATTGCCTACGCGGATCGAGTGATCATTGGTCATGCAGATCGTGCAACGCCGGAAGAGTTGGAGACTTGTCGCCAAGCCGTCACCGCACGCAACTCGCTGGCAGAGATCCTCGTCGCTAGTCGCGCAGATGTCCCGATCCCGCCCTTGCTGGCGATTGGAACTACCCGCGACGATGCCTGGGAATTTGTCGATGCCGAGCACGAACACGTCCATAACTCCGATGTCAGTTGCGTTGCCCTGCGCACGACCGAGCCTTTGGACCTAGCCAAACTAAAGATCTGGCTGCAGTTCCTCGGCACGCGCCGTTCCCACGAGCTCTACCGCATCAAAGGCATTCTACGCTGCGCTGACCGCGCCGAACGCGTCGTGGTCCAAGGCATGTATGAATGGTTAGAGCTGGGCCCCAGCGACGAGCCCGCGCCCGAAGAATCGGCCCTAGTCGTCATCGGTCGCGATCTCGACCGCGCCGAGCTAGAGCGCGGCTGGGCCGCGTGCCGCTGAGCCGCTGAGCCGCTGAGCCGCTGAGCCGCTGAGCCGCTGAGCCGCTGAGCCGGAAGATGGCGGAGATTGCCCGATGGGGTGAGAAGGCCGGGCTCGGTACCGCCGTCTTTCGGCGCACGTCCTACGGCCGTTCGTACCCGAGTTCTTTAAGCACATCAAACACTTCGCCCCAGGACGGAAAGGGACGGCTGTGGACGCGCTTGTATTCGTCGATGGCGGTGATGAACTCGATCAGATCATCGCCCATTTCATCGGGCTTGGTCGGCGTAGGCTTCTTGGCCTTGGGCGACTCTTCAGTGGAGCATTCGGGAGTCGACTGCGTCACCGCAGTTTCATCCACTGAGTTCTCGTTACTGGTGGCCGTGTTCTTTGAAGATGTCATCGTTGGGGGGCGATAATAGAAGAGGTGAGGTTTTGTTCATCTCGTCTAGCGCGCCCCCGAAACTGGATGGAATGGCCGGGTTATTTGGAATGATCGCCTTCAGGCCAGCTCAATCCCCGCTTTACGCATTACAGCCTCGACCTTCTCCTGGGTCGGATGCTCAATCAAACCGGCTTCGGTGATGATCCCTGTGACCAAACGGGCCGGAGTCACATCGAAGGCCGGGTTGTAGGTCTTGACGCCATCGGGCGCCGTTTGCGAACCAAAACCGCAGGTGATTTCCTTCGGATCACGTTCCTCGATCGGAATTTGATCGCCGTTTGTGATCGTGCGATCAAAGGTCGAAAGCGGAGCTACTGCGTAGAAGGGCACGTTGTGCTCCTTGGCCAATACAGCCACAGAGTACGTGCCAATCTTGTTGCAGACATCGCCGTTGCGCGCGATGCGGTCGGAACCTACAAAAACCGCATCGATCTTGCCCTCAAACATGACGCGACCCGCCATGCTGTCGGTGATCAGTGTCACGTCGATTCCCGCCTGCATCAACTCCCAGGTCGTAAGGCGCGCGCCTTGCAACAGCGGCCGAGTCTCATCCGCGAAAACCGCAATCGTCTTGCCTTGGCGTTGAGCTTCATAGAAGGGAGCCAAGGCGGTTCCTGTGTTCGCCGTCGCCAAGGCGCCCGCGTTGCAGTGCGTCAAGTACGTGCCGCCATCCGTAATCAACTCGGCTCCGTGCCTTCCAAGCGCTTCGCAAGTGGTCTGGTCTTCCTTGAAAATCAGGTGCGCTTCTTCAAACAGAGCCGTGACGATTGCATCGCCATCGGCGCCAGCGTCAAACTGCTTCTGTGCATGAGCGACCATGCGTTCCAAGGCCCAAAACAAATTGACGGCAGTCGGGCGCGCATTTGCCAGGGTCGCTGCGACTTCTTTGGTCTGACCCAGCATGTCTTTCCCGGAAAGTCCCTTCGAGTCCTGGACTCCAAGCAACACTCCGAAAGCCGCCGCTACGCCAATGGCGGGCGCACCGCGCACCGCCAAGCGATAGATGGCATCGACCATGCCCGCAACGTCACGAACGTCGAGCTCTTCAAATTTAGTGGGGAGCAGAGTCTGCTCGATCATGCGAACGTGACCGGGGCGATCTCCGACCCATACAAGTGTTTCTACAGGCATTTTATTGTGGGGGTGGAGTTGAGCTAGCTAGTTGCTGCGCGGACCTTCTCGTCTTTAGCGAGAACTTTGGCGACCATGTCTTCTTTGAAGGCGGCCAATCGTTCCTCAAGCTGCGGATCCGAGAGGGCTAAAATACGTGCTGCGCAAAGCGCTGCGTTGATCGGACCACCGCCGCCGGTGCCGACGGTTGCGACGGGAATACCGCCAGGCATTTGTACCGTAGCCAGTAATGCGTCCAATCCGCCCAGCGGCGGATTGTCCATCGGAATGCCGATGACCGGCTTCATTGTGTGCGCTGCAACCACGCCCGCTAGGTGCGCCGCGCCGCCAGCGGCGCAGATAAATACGCCGAACTTGCCCTTGGAGCCTTCCTCGACAAACTTGACGAGTTGTGCCGGCGTGCGGTGTGCGGAAAGGACCCGCGCCTCATATTCAATCTCGAGCGACTTCAGTTGCTTGAGGCATCCTTCCAAGCGTCCCAGGTCCGAGTCGGACCCCATCAATACGGCGACCTTCATGCTTTTGCTCCTTGCTTGCTAAGTCCTGTGACCAAGGCGCACACTTCCAAGTAGCGAGCGCCAACTCGTTCGAGCACCGCCGGGTCCAAGTCGGGCGCCGGGTACTCCTTATTCCAATCCAAAGTTTCTAAGTAGTCGCGCAGGATCTGCTTATCGTAACTCGCAGGCGAACTGCCGACCGCATAGGTTTCCTTTGGCCAAAAACGTGAAGAGTCCGGGGTCAGAGCCTCGTCGATCAAGAGCAGCTTGCCGTCGCGCAACCCGAACTCGAACTTTGTATCAGCGAGCAAGACGTCCAGTTCCGCCAAGCGCTTCGTCCCGTAGGCAAATAGGTCAAGGGATGCCTTCTTCGCCACGTCGAACACTTCTTGCCCAACGATCTTCGCCGCTTCCTCGGGGCTGATTGGCATGTCGTGCAAATCGTCCTTGGTGCTAGGCGTCAAGATGGCCTCGGGAAGTTGCTGCGCCTGCTTCAAGCCTCCCGGTTGCGGGATGTCGGAGATGGTGCCCTGCTCCTGGTACTCCTTCCAACCGGAGCCGACCACATAGCCGCGCACGACCCACTCGACAGCCGTCGGATCGCAGCGCTGCACGATCATGATGCGCCCTTCCAACTTGCTCTTCCATTCAACGTCCAAACCGGGGACGTCATCCACCGATACTGAAAGCAAGTGGTTGGCGATAATGTCTTGAGTGTTCGCGAACCACCAAGCGCTGATGGCGGTCAGCACGCGCCCCTTGTGGGGGATGCCAACATTCATCACCACATCAAACGCGGAAACGCGATCGGTGGTCACAAATAGAAGTCTGTCTGCATCAAGCTCGTAGATGTCGCGAACCTTGCCATTGGCGAGGCATTTCAAGCCGGGGACCGCGTCATCGCGGCCGAGGTAGATAGCGTCTTGGGTCATCATTTGCGTCTGGGGGGGGATCGAATCCCGGGTACGTACTCTTCTCACAAAAGGTCGTGCGAGCGGGGAGTATGGCAAGGCGGACGACACGCTACAATCCGCACCTATGAGTGAAGTGCGAGAAGTCGATGAAGATCGCGCCCCGCGGGGCCTGCGTCCGGACCAAACGATCAAAGGATCCCTACGTCCACCGGGCTCGAAATCCCTGGCGATTCGCTCGCTTCTGGCGGCTGCACTGGCCCAGGGCGAGACACAGATCGCTTGCCTTCCGGCCGGGGAGGACGTGGAGGCATGTCTGCGCGTTTTACGCGCCGCTGGGATTTCGATCGAGGAGCAGGCTGACGGGGGGCTGCGCGTCACCGGGCGCTCGCCTGCCATAGGGGACTTCTGGAAGCCACTCGCCGCCCTCGACTGCGGCGAATCGGGAACCCTCGCCCGGCTCGTGACGGCCATCCTCGGATTCTGCGCGGATCCTGAGAAATCCCATCGAATCGATGTTCGAGGCAGTCTGCTGCTGCGCTCCAGCGATCCCTTACTTGACGCCCTGCGCAGCGCAGGAGTTCATATCGAACTGGAGAGCGAGAGCGGAACCTGGCCTCTGACTCTAAGGCCCACAAAGGCTGGCGAAACCCTGATGCTTCAGTCTCCTGTTTCGAGCCAAGAGCTTTCGGGATTGTTGCTCTCCCTGGTCGCGCAACCCGCCACGCCCCGCGGTCGCTCCATCCTGGTCATGGGCGGTTTGCCGAGCGAACCCTACGTCGATATGACGGCCGGCGTTTTGGCAAGCTTCGGCGCGCGCGTCGATCACGTCGGCGCTGAGTGGCGTGCCCTTGGTCCGCTGATAGCGCCCACCGAAGCCCTCGAGATTGAAACCGACGCCTCCGGCGCAGCCGTAGCCCTCGCCGCCGGTTGCCTAAGCGGCGGGGAAGTTCGCGTGCCCGGCTTTCACGAAAAGAGCTTCCAAGGCGACCTCGCCATCGTTGAGCACCTCGGCGCTTTTGGATGTCAAGTGGAACGTCAGGGTGCCGAGTTAGTCGCCAAGGGACGCCCCACGCGCGCCGCCGAACTGGATCTCTCCGACGTACCCGATCTTGCGCCCGTACTTGCCGCTGTCGCCGGCGCCTACGCGTTAGCCGCTGGCCCCTCCGCCAAGACAACGCGCCTGACCGGCCTCGAAACCCTAAACGGCAAAGAGTGTCGCCGAGTCGAAGTGCTGGCCGCTGGCTTACGCGCCCTTGGAATCGATGTGCGCGACAACGACGAATTCCTCGAGATCGGCGCATCCCAAGGGATCGCCTACTCACCTCCGCTACTCCTCAGCGCACACGGCGACCACCGCATGGCCTTTGCCTTCGCCTTGCTGGGACTGGTGCGTCCGGACCTCATGGTTTCCGGTTCCGCTTGCGTAGCGAAGTCGTGGCCAACCTTTTGGGAAGACGTAGAAGGGGCGCATTAGCGACTGGCTGCTGTCATTCCACTTCTACACTCAGCTCAAAAATCGCTGAGCTGATGGTTGAGAGTTGAATGGAAAAATAGCCGTTATTCCACTCTAGATCCAAGTTGAACTCATTCTCGAGCTGGCCGCTGAGTTCCATGGATTCGATTTGGTTTTCAGCGGAATTCCAGAAGGCGACTCCCTTGGCTTCCAAACGAACATCCAGCCTCAAATCTATGAGTTCGATGGGGTCCCAGATGGCGGCCATCTCCTGGGCGAGCTCTGTCAATCGGTCCGCATCTTCTTGGGTCCAAACGTCGATTGCGATTTGGAGTTCGGAGTGCTCGTCCTCCGCGCTGACGTAGGTCACAATCGCGTCACCCGCCAGCATGCTCCCCAATACCTTGCGCAATTCTCGCATCTGCCTCGGCTGGAGAATATCGAGTAGATCCCAGCTCTCCGAGCCATTGGACACTTTCCATGACATGTATCCGCCGGGCGAAAGCAAGTCGGGCAGGCTTGTCAGGTCGATCTCCCAACTGTCGCCAACAATGACCTGTTCATTGGGAAGTAGAGCGCGTAAGTCCATGTCTTCGCGCAAACCATCGAGGTGCCTATCGTCTCCGATTTTCAGGCCAGGGTAGAAAGACTTCTGGTATTCGCCATCCTCCCACTGGAATTCAACAGCGCTGCCCTCCAGGTCGCTTGAGGACCAGATGTTCTTCCAATCGTTCCACGAATTGCCAAACCCTTGGTAGCCAAACTCAAGGGTTTGCTCTTGCGATACCGTTTGGAATTCGCGGGTAAGCTGGATGGGACGGCCGTTTCGCGTTTCGTGATACGTGTCGAGGACGACGATCTCTTGGGTGAGGCCGACATCGAAAACACATCCTCTCAGGAATGAATCGCTGAGCTCTCGGCCATCGAGTAGGACGCTTAGAGAATCGAGTTTGAACTCCCAATTCTCTTCGAAGGTTTTCTTGAGCGTGGACTCTTTGGCGGGCGCGCAGGCGAGAGGCATCGAGAGCGCTTGACTAACCACCATCGCAGAGATCCAAAGGATGATGTTCTTCCGGACTGTGGTTTTCATACGCTCAAGCTATCTTCCGTCTTGCGGGCGAAAGATTGCATCGTTTGTGCGAAGCGCAGCGATAAGCGCTGCTTAGTCCCGGGCAAATGAAAAAAGCGCCGGGGGTTAGCCGGCGCTTTCAGGGGCGAATCGAGTTTCAATCGAATCAGGGGGTGAACAGGATCCAGTGGCCATCGGAGAGGTTGAAGCCCGCTCCGCCCGCTGCCGTGTCGCGGTACCAGGCTTGGAAGTTCCAGACTTGTCCGGGGAGGATCTGGCCTGCGAGGACCGGGGGACTCGTGTTGTCCAGTTCGTGGGTCATGACTCCGGCTGCGCTAGAAAGCGTGATAGGCAGGCGGTAGATGCCGCCGCCTACACAGCGGAAACCGTCGCCGAAGGGGGCTGTGACTTGGTTGGGGCCATAGAAGAAGATGCCGAAGTTGTTGGCGGGAGTTCCGATTGCAGTGAGTGTTAAGTCGTTGTCAGCGATGCTTGAGCTTCCGTAGGAGCACATGACAGCAGGCCCGCCGGTGGAGTTGACGGTGGCGCTGCAGTAGTTGGTGCCGACACAGGTCGGGACAGTCGAGTAGATCTGATCGACAAGAATCTCTTCAGTCATGTCGCCAGCACGCAGGTTGAAGGCGTGCACCCTTCCGTCGAGTACGGTGTTGCCTTCCGAACGCATGACGCACTTGTCGGCGAGGAGGGTGGGGCCATTGAATACTGTGTGGAGGGTTGCAGCTTGACCGTGCACGGACCACTCGGCTTCGGAGGTTCCGCTTGAATCAAACAGGCACTTCTTGGAGAAACTGCTGATGTCGGAAGAGAAGACGGCGGCGCCGCTCCTTTCGCTTTCGGAGAAGACAAGCTGTCCTTGTAGGTAGAGCTCTAAGGTGTATTCAATCGTCCCGAGTTGACTGAAGTTGGGGCTGAACAACCACTCGTTTCCGATGGCTAGGACATCGATCGCATCCGAGTTGCCGCTGGCGTCCACGCATTCAAAGGTCACTTCGCCGCCGGGGTTTTGACCCGCGTCGATGGGATCCATCTGCATGGCCACTTCGGTTGCGTCGCCAGGGCCGGGCGCAATGCTGAATCCGTCGCAACCAGAAGAACCAAGGTTGCTCACCTTGAGCTTGCCACTCGTGGGAACGAGTAGGCCGTTGTCGAGGCCGCTAACAAACTGATCCAGGAAGTACATTTCTTCTGAGGCTAGAACGATGCTGCTGGGGCCGGATACGGTCAGGTCGAGGGATTCGATTCCTTGGACCGGACTGTTTGAAACGAAGAGTTCGACGACATCGCAATCGATCGGGTTGCCGCCCGGGGGGATCACCGTTCCATCCCAAATCACGCAGTTGAGATATTGAGAGCTGCCACTTCCAACGACCGTGTAGATGTACTGCGGAACTGAATCGCCGCCTGCTTGGTTTGTGAGTGTGGATGGACCGGCGAGGCCTGACTGCTCATAGGCGAGCTGGCCATTCTCAAAGACGCGCATGCCGTAGGTCTGCTCTCCTATCGCTGAGAAATCAGGTTGAAGGGTCGTTCCGCTGGGCCGAGCTTGGCCCTCAAGGGTCAAGGCAAGCGCTGCTGTTGTGGGGGACCCTTGAACGATGGCGTTCGCAATAAATGTGCAGTGCTCGTTTGGAGCAAGCTGAAAGTCCGGGGCCACCCGAGCCCCATCAGATCCGGGCAGGCTGCAGCGAACCCCGTCCAAACCGCTCGACCCGAGATTGTCGACCTGGAGTTGGCCAGTCGGACTCAAGGAGAGAACCCCAGAACCAAGCGGAGCGTTCATCAATCCGTCGATTTGAACGTTCTGTGCTTGCAAAGAGTTCGGTAGAGCGAGGAGAACGGCGCCTATGGCCAGATGTTGGGTCGTTGAGTTCATCGGATCGGGTGGGAAAGTAAAACGAGTGTGAGGTTGGATGTCGGGGGTTCCCGATGCTTTCACCACTCAAGTGAGCCCGTGCGCCTGGGCTGGACAGGAAATTGAAGAGTTGGTTGAGAAGGTTCTTCAAGGGCGAGGCTATCCTGCTCTCACAATGAGTAGAGACGAACAGAACCGCCCCGTCCTGGTGGCGGGCGGGGCCGGATACATCGGCAGTCACACGGTGCGCGCCTTGGAGAAGCTCGGGACGCCGGTCGTCGTTCTGGACGACCTGTCTGCGGGCCACCGGGAAGCCTTGAAGGCTCCGCTTGAGGTTTGCGGCCTCGGAGATCGCGAGGGTTTGGCGCGGGTCTTTGAAAAGCACAATCCGCGCTCGGTGATTCACTTCGCGGCCAAGTGCTATGTAGGGGAGTCGGTGGAGGATCCGGCCAAGTACTACGAGCACAACGTGACCTACACGTGGAATTTGCTGCAGGCCATGCGCGCTGCGGATTGCCGCAATATCGTGTTTTCGAGCAGTTGCGCAACCTATGGGGATCCGGTCGAAATCCCAATGACGGACGGCCATCCGCAAAAGCCGATCTCGCCTTATGGACGTACCAAGTTGCACATGGAGCACATGATCGAAGACTTTGCTCATGCTTATGACTTGCACTATGCCGCGCTGCGTTATTTCAACGCGGCGGGGGCTTCACAGGAGGGCGATCTCGGCGAGGATCATGACCCGGAAACTCACTTGATTCCCTTGATCTTGCAAGTGGCCCTTGGGCAGCGAGACGAGATCAAGATCTTTGGCGATGACTACGATACGCCGGATGGAACATGCATTCGCGACTACATTCACATCGAAGACTTGGCGTCGGCGCACATCGCGGCACTGAACAAGCTCGAAGCGGGCACTGCACGGATCGCTTGCAACCTGGGAACCGGAACAGGGTTTTCTGTTCGCGAAGTGATTGAGATGGCCCGGGAAGTGACCGGGCATGCGATTCCCGCGACGATCACTCCGCGGCGGCCCGGCGATCCGCCGCAACTCATCAGCGGCGGGACCTTGGCCAAGGCGGATCTCGGTTGGGAGCCCCAGCGACCCGACTTGCGCGACATTGTTTCGGACGCCTGGCAGTTTTTGAAGGCACACCCGAACGGTTACTCAGGCAGTTCCGACTGCTAGGCACAGAGCGCGGAAATATGGAAGCGGCAGCAGAACACACATGGATCGTGCTCGGTGCGGGCTCGATCTTGCAGCAGCAGAATTACGGCTGTGCGGGCTACGCTCTATGCGAGGCGGAGAGTGGCGACTTGACGCTCTTTGATTGCGGCCCCGGAACATTAAGATCCCTGGCCAATGCGGGCTTCAAACTAGAAAAGGTCAAGCGTGTGGTGCTGTCGCACTTTCACTTGGATCATGTCTTGGACCTATTCGCCTTGGCTTACGCGCGGCGAAACCCCTCCTTCGAGGCCGGCAAGCTGGAGCTCGTTGGACCAAGCGGCTTGCGCAAGTTTGTCGAGAAGGCCGGCAAGGCTCTCGGCGGGGTCGAGCGCGGCTTCGATGGTGTCCACTATTTAGAGGTTAACCCAGGCGATAAGATCGCTTCCAAGAGCTTTCCTGAGTATCGGTTGAGCACGGTCGACACGCACCACAAGAAGATGAGCTTGGCTTGGCGCGTGGATTTGCCGAATGGCGCATCCGTTTGCTATAGCGGAGACACCGGCGAGGAACGTAATGTGGCGGAATTGGCTCGTGATGTCGGGCTCTTCTGTTGCGAGTGTTCTTTTCCCGAAGAGTTGGCGCAGCCCAATCACTTGAATCCAGCAGGTGCGGCACGCTTGGCCAATCACGCGAATTGTCAGACGCTATTGCTCACGCACTTCTATCCATCGATGGACCCCGAAAGAGCCGCGCGTGAAGCCGCAGTCATTTTTGAGGGCGATATCGAAATTGCGCAAGACGGTAGCCGGCATGTGCTTCAGGCCAAGCAGACAATGGAAAATGAGACACCGGAAAACGAGAGCGAGAGCCAGGTGCACGGAGAACAGTGATGGGTTGGAATAAGATTGGATCAGGAGTCTTGGCTGCTGGATTCGCTTTGTCGGTATTGGTCGCAGGCTTTTCTGCCCAACCGATTTCTGTTGAAGAAGGTGGACCCGGCTTTAAATCCATTTCCGAGGAAGACGTTGAGACTCGTCTTGAGTTCTTGGCGAATCCCGGCATGGAAGGGCGCGACACGCCGAGCGAAGGCCAGACGCGGGCGGCCGCGTACTTGGTCCAGTTGTACGAGGAGTTTGGATTAGAGTTTGCTCCGGACAGCTTGGAGGTCATGGGCGACTTCGGTGGAGATGGGCCTGGAAGCGGAGACGGAAAGGGCAGCTTCTACCGGCCCTTCATGCATGAAGGGGACGCTCCGGATGAGGAAGGCTGTCAACTCTCTTTTAGTGGCGGCAAGACCGACGCAAGTTTCGAGTACGGCAAAGACTTTGTACCTGTTCATCGTGCCGGCGGAGCCGTGTCTGGAGAATTGGTCTTTGGTGGATTCGGCATCGATTCCAGCTCGGACAAGTACAACGATTACAAGTCGGTCAAGATCAAGGACAAGGTCGTCTTGCTTTTCAGTGGCGAGCCGCGACACAAGAAGAAATTCGAAGGTGAGGAAGTCACTAGTTCTGCTTCGCTTTGGAGCAAGCAGCTGATCCTGAACAAGGCCGGGGCGGCGGGAGCGTTGATCGTACGCCGCGATCCTGTAGGCGCTGAAGGCGACGAGAACAATGGGCTCGACTTCCGTTATAGCTACGCGAGCTGGAACGATGCGGGCACGGACCGCGGGCCGCGCCGTGCGCCTTCCAAGTCCCTACCTACCTTGGAAATTTCCATGGACTGCGCTAGCGCCCTACTCGGCACGGATGCGCAGAAGCTGGCAGAGAAGATGGACAAGTCGGCGAAGCCGACAAAGGTCAAGCTCAAGGGAGTTCGCATCGATATGGCATCGGGCACCACCCGGCGCGAAGTCCGTCACGACAACATTATGGGTGTCCTGCGCGGTACGGACCCGGAATTGACTCGGGAGTACGTGCTCCTCGGTGCGCACTTCGATCACATCGGAGTCGGTCCCGCGGGACGCGTCGGTTGTGGCGCCAACGACAACGGCTCGGGCGTGGCGGCTTTCCTTGAGGTGGCCGAGGCGCTTTCGCAAGGAGCGCCGCGGCGTTCGGTCATCTTCGCGAATTTCTGCGGCGAGGAGGACGGCTTGGTAGGCGCACGTGAAATTGCAAAGCGCTTACCTGTCGATCAGAGCCAAATTATCTGCATGATCAACTTGGACCAGATTGGCTTCGGAGCGACGGCAGAGACTTCCGTCCTGGGCATCAATCGCAATCCGAAACTGGAAAAGGTCCTCGATCGAGCCAAGCGCCTGGACAAGACCGGCCTGCGCAAAGTGATCACCGGCAAGGGCGAAGATCTCTGGCAACGTTCAGATCACTTCGCTTTTCATAGCATTGGCTTGCCTGTGATGTTCTTCTTTGAGGGCTTGCCGATCAGCAAGAACAAGGACTACCACACTTGGCGCGACACTGTTGACAAGGTCAACATCCCCAAGGTCACCAACACGGCCCGAATGGTCTACAACACAATATGGATTCTGGCGAACGACGACGACAGACCGCCCGAACCGCGCGATTGAGCTTCTTGGCTATCGCTAATCTAGCTGCGCTGATTATTCTTGTCCGGGCCTTTACAGGCGGAGACGGGGACGAAGTGGTTGCGCACAATACGCAGCCGGCGGTAGAGGTTCTTTCAGCTCCAGCAATCGAGCCGGAACCGCGCGAGCCGCTTAAGGAGAAGCTGCGGCCTGTCGTGCTCAATCTCCGCGATTCTGCTCTCGAAGGAAAGATCGAGGGTTGCATCGCTGCTGCGGTTAGGGACGCTTCCAAACGCAGCGGAGGCAAGGTCAACGCGCAAAATACCACCATCGCTGTTCACGTATTTGATCCAAAAGGAAGTGGAGCCTTGGCTGAGCGCCAAGCGAACATCGCCCTGCGTCCCGCTTCGAATATGAAGCTCGTGACCAGCGCGGCTGCGCTCGTCGTCTTGGGCGCCGAATGGAACTTCGAGACTCGTTTCGATTCAAGTGCACAGATCGTCTCTGGGGTTTTGCGTGGAGACTTGGTGGTTCGTGCCGGTGGCGATCCGTTATTTGATGCGGAGGGCGATGGGCGCGCCGGGCATCTCCTGGCTCCTGTGATCAAAGAATTGCGTGCGCGTGGAATTCGCAAGATCAGCGGGGACATCGTTCTGGATCAAGGACTCTATCTGGAGGCCGGACCCGGGCCCGGCTGGCCTTCGGAAAGCCAGCACTGGCAAGAGCACTGTGCCTTGTCCGCCGGCTTCAGCGCAAACGCTGGGTGTTTAACGGCGGTTGTCGCTTCGACGACCAATGGCAGCCAAGCCAAAGCCGAGTTGTATCCCAAATGGCATGGACTTGAGCGCGTCGGTAGCGTCAAGACAGTCAAGGCTAGCGCGCGCCTTAACATCGCGGTCGGAGCCACTGCTGCCAAGGCAACCTTGCGTGGGGACATCCCGTCCAACGTCGGCGCTTGGAGCAGTCGTTTTGCTCACCCCGATCCCGTGGCGCTATTTGGAACGGTACTCCTTGGCGCCCTGCGCGATGGAGGGATCGATGTCTTGGGCCAAGTGACTCGTATGCGCAACGCTCCTGCGGGTGAGAACTTGGCGACTCTACGTACGCCGCTCTGGCCGCTCCTGGCTCCAATCAATACGGACTCTAACAACTCCGTTGCAGATCAGCTCTTCTTAGCGATGGGCGCAGCAGCCGGTGGCGAGGGGACGCGCTCTGGCGGTCGGGTTGTGGTGACCAGCGCTTTGAGCGAGCTCGGTGTGAGTGGCGAGGGATTGGTACAAGTCGATGGTTCAGGCCTTTCGCGAGACGATCGCGTTACGGCCAAACAGCTCTCAAGTTTGCTTGCCGGCGTCTTGAAGCTGGACGCCAAGACGCGCGACGCATTCATCTCCTCCCTGGCAGTGGCTGGGACAAGCGGCTCCCTGGAGAGTCGTATGAAGGCGGGGCCTGCTCGTGGGCGGGTCTTCGCCAAGACCGGCTGGATTGAAGGTACCGGGTCGCTTTCTGGTTATGCCGAGACGTTATCTGGTGAACGCCTGTGTTTTTCCATCCTCGTTGACTACCCCAAAGTTGCAGGCATGAATAAGTATTGCTGGAAACCGATGCAGGACCGAATTTGCGAAGAGCTTGTGCGTTGGAGTAGAAGTGGAGGGAAGGTGCGATGAAGGTTCACGATTCGATTGAAAATCCCGAAGCCCTACTCGAGCTGGCTGCCAAGGCAGCGAAGGTCTCCGGTGACCTATTGATGACCTACTTCGGTCGGCTTCAGGCTTCTCAGATCAAATCTAAGTCGACTGCTCGGGACTTGGTTACCGAAGCCGACGTAGAGAGCGAGCGCCTGCTCGTAAAGGCCCTGCGCGAAGCCACGCCCACTTTTCACATTGAAGCGGAAGAGGAAGTGCGCGACGCTTTGACCGATGATGGAACGCCACGTTGGTTTCTCGATCCTCTCGACGGCACGGTCAACTTCGTGCACGGATTGCCGGCCTTCGCCGTGTCGATGGGATTGTTCGTGGGCAATGTTCCGCAGCTGGCCGTAGTGCACTTACCGCGGCTGGGCGAGACCTTTAGCGCATTGCGTGGTGGGGGAGCCTTCATGAATGGCGAGCCAATCAGCGTCTCGGACGTGGGCACTCTCGGCGATGCCATCCTGGCCACAGGCTTTCCCTACCGCCGCAACGAGCTCGAACATTCGAACCTCGAGAATTTCAATCGTTTCTTTTACGATGTGCGTGGAATGCGGCGCATGGGGTCTGCAGCGATCGACTTGGCCTTTGTGGCCGCGGGTCGGCTCGACGCCTACTGGGAGTTGCACCTTTCACCTCATGATGTTGCTGGCGGCGCGCTCCTGGTGCGTGAGGCGGGCGGAATCGTTACGGATGGCGACGGGAAAGAGGATTGGTTGCGCGGTGGGCACATCGTCGCCGCGGGGCCGGGCCTGCATCCGGCTGTCCTCGACAGAATCGTGCACTGAGAGCTCGGATTGGGTACCCGGCTATCCGAAAATCGGGTACTGAGCCTTCTGGAAATCGGGTACCCAGCCTTCTGGAAATCGGGTACTCAGCCTTCCAGAAATCAGGTACGGGGCCTCCCGAAATTCGTGGGCTCCTGACCCCTTTCGGCGAAAAGCCAGCCTTGCTACGATGTGCCTCTTCGCCATAGCGAACCGGGCTTTCCTTTGAGCCTGTTTGCCGCACCCGCTAGGCGACTCCAATCACCGAATGGCGCCCCTTCTGTACTCTTCGATCGATGCCCGTTGACCTGATCCGGATTCGTCAAGCGAAGCAGAACAACCTCGTTGGAGTTGATATAGATTTGCCTCGGGGCAAGTTGATTGGCATCACCGGCGTGAGTGGTTCTGGCAAGTCGTCCTTGGCCTTTGACACGTTGTTTCGCGAGGGACAGCGACGCTTTCTAGAGACTCTTTCCGCCTATGCGCGCCAGTTTCTGGGCCGCATGGAGAAGCCGGATGTGGAGTCTATTAGCGGGTTGTCGCCAGCCATTGCCGTTGACCAAAAGTCGATCTCGCGTAGCGCGCGATCAACTGTTGGGACTCTGACAGAGATCACGGACCACCTGCGCGTGTTATTCGCTCGGGCAGGTACTGCTCACTGTCCGGATTGCGCCAAACCGGTGCGTTCGCAGACTCCTGAGCAAATCGTAAAGCAGGTTCTGCGCGACTACGCAGGCGCGAAGATTCACCTCTTGGCGCCCATCGTCCGCGCGCGCAAGGGCTTCCACAAGGCGATTTTTGAGGACCTACAGCGCAAAGGATTCTTGCGAGCGCGGGTCGATGGCGAGGTCATGCGCATTGAAGAGGTACCGGAGCTCGAGCGCTACAAGATGCACACGATCGAGGCGGTGGTCGATCGCTTGAAGCCCGATGCGGAGGATCCCTCGCGCCTGCGCGAGTCAATTGAAGCGGCTTTGATCTTGGCGGAAGGTGAACTGGTTATCCTTGGTGAGGATGGCGAGACGGCTTATTCGACATCGCGATCGTGCGCAGGATGTGGCGCTGACGTCCCGCCGCTCGAACCTCGCTTATTTTCGTTCAACTCGCCGCATGGCGCTTGCGAAGTTTGCAATGGGCTTGGAGTCGTGCGCCAGCCTTCGGTCAACGCGTTGATCAACTCGGGTGAGTTGACCATTCGCGAAGGCGCATTAGCGGTGACGCGCGCCAGTGGCGGAGCCTTGATCTTCCCCAGGGCCAGTTTCGAATTCCTGGATCGGGTCGCCGCTGCCAATGGCTTCGACCTCGACACGCCATGGAAGGACATGGACGAGGAGGCGCGCAAGGCGATCTTGTATGGAACGGGCGAAGAGCGCTACGAAGACCATTCGAAGTGGAGTGGCAAGCGTTACGCGGGCAAGGCGCGCATTCAGCGGAAATTTATCGGTGTGTTGCCTGCGGTGACTCGCGGTCAATCGAAGGGTCCCTTGCAACGCATCGCGAAGCGCTACCTGGATGAGTCCGTATGCGATTCCTGTGAAGGCACGCGCTTGCGGCGCGCGGCGAACGCAGTGCGGCTTGGAGGGCTGGTGCTGCGCGACCTGACTCATTGCGCCGTGTCGAACTTGGGCGATATGCTCGATTCGATGGAGCTGACCAAGCGCGAAGCGCGGATTGCGCGCGACCTCTTAATTGAAATTCGGCGACGATCGACTTTCTTGCTTTCGCTCGGATTGAATTATCTGACCTTGGATCGCACAGCGGACAGCTTGTCCGGAGGTGAGGCTCAACGCATTCGCCTAGCGGCTCAACTCGGCGCGGGTCTCCAGGGTGTCCTGTACGTTCTCGATGAGCCGTCGATTGGTTTGCACTGGCGCGACCAGGGACGCTTGCTGGGCGCGCTACGTCGTTTGCGCGATGCGGGCAATACGGTGGTGGTCGTTGAACACGACGAGACCACTTTGCGCGCGGCTGACTTCTTGATCGATGTGGGACCCGGTGCTGGTTCCCATGGCGGCCGCATCAACGCGGTGGGCTCGCCCGCCAAGCTGTCCAAGCTCAATACGCCGACCGGGCGCATGCTGCGCGGCGAGATCAAGATGCCAGCGCCGGAAACGCGCCGGGCAGGTAACGGAAAGGCGATCGTCATTCACGGCGCGCGCGGCTACAACTTGAAGGGCATTGACGTTTCGATTCCGCTCGGGACTCTGACCTGCATCACCGGGGTCAGTGGATCCGGGAAGTCGACTCTCGTCGATCGTATTCTGCGACGTTCTATGCAGAGGCACTTGGGACTGGAGAGCGCCCATCCTGTCGACCATGACTATGTCGAAGGCTTGGAGGCGGTGGACTCCCTGGTATGCATTGACGCTGCTCCGATCGGGCGCACCCCACGTTCTAATCCTGCGACCTACACCGGCATCCTCAGCCCAATTCGCGATTTGTTCGCGAGTTTACCCGAGTCTCGCATGCGCGGCTACTTGAAGGGTCGCTTCTCTTTCAACACCGCGGGCGGCCGTTGCGAAGCGTGCCAAGGCGCGGGCGCGCTATTTGTGGAGCTCCAATTCCTGGCGCCTGTGACCGTGCCCTGCGAGGAGTGTGGCGGCCACCGTTTTCAGACGGAAACTCTGGCGGTGCATTACAACGGGAAAAACATTGCGGAAGTTCTGGCGATGACGATCGAGGAAGCGCGCGAATTTTTCCGCGACCATCCGAAGATCGCGCGGCCTTTGGATCTCTTGAACGAGATTGGTTTGGGCTACCTGACCCTCGGACAGCCTTCCACGACCCTCTCGGGTGGTGAGGCGCAACGCATCAAGTTGGCCAAGGAACTCTCCAAGCGTCCCCGCGAACACACTTTCTACATCCTCGACGAGCCCACGACAGGCTTGCACATGGCAGATGTGGAGAAGCTCGTGGGAGCCTTGCAACAGCTCGTCGACAAGGGACACAGCGTGCTAGTCATCGAGCACAACTTGGAGTTGGTTTGGGCGACGGACCATGTGATCGATTTGGGTCCCGAAGGTGGCGCGGGGGGCGGAGAGCTGGTGGCAAGTGGCACGCCCGAAGAGATCTGCAAAGTAAAGGGCAGTTATACGGGAGTAGCTCTCAAGCAGGTTCTTGAAGACCGCCACGGGGAACTCGAGGAGTGCAATGAGTTAGAGCCTGTTGTGCCACTCAATTGCATTCGAGTGGTAGAAGCGCGCACGCACAACCTCAAAGATCTGAGCGTGGATATCCCGCGCGACTCGTTGACAGTGATCACTGGGCGTAGTGGTTCGGGGAAGAGCTCCTTGGCTTTGGACACGATCTACACAGAAGGCCGCCGACGTTTTGTGGAGTCGCTTTCTACCTACGCACGTCAGTTCCTCGGCACCAAGGATCGGCCTCCGGTGGAGCGTATCGAGGGATTAGGACCTTCGGTGGCGGTCGAAGCACGCACCGCACGCGGTGGACCTCGTTCAACCATTGCGACGACGACTGAGATCCACGACCACCTGCGCGTCTTGTGGGCACGCGGCGGTCAGCCGTGCTGTCCCGATCACGGACACAAGCTGGAGAAGAGCGATGCGAGCCGTCTAGCCGCGCGGATGTTGCGTGAACATGATGGCGAGGGCGGTTGGCTATTGGCGCCGATTGCCGGTGTCGGTGAATCGGCCGCTTCCGAATTGCAGTCTGAAATGTCCGAACGCGTGACGGCCTGGCGTGGCGCAGGTTACGCTCGGCTGATGATCGATGGCGCGGAGCAACGCCTCGATCAAGATTTGCCCGAGTTCGGTGAGGATGCGCAAGTCGATCTGGTTGTCGATCGCTTGAAGTTCGATAGCAAATCCAAATCGCGCATGGCGGAGGCCATCGAGCAAGCCGAGCAGCTTTCCGCAGGCCGCATCTCTGTGATACTGAAGGATGGCCGACGTTTCGAGTACTCGACTTCGGGCGCCTGCCCCGAGTGCGGTTTTCGCTTGCAGGAAGAGATGGAACCGCGTCACTTCTCATTCAACACGCACATCGGTGCCTGCGAAACCTGCGACGGGTTGGGCGAAGTGTTGCATTGCGACATGGAGCTTCTGATCGATGAACCTGACAAGCCCCTGCGTGATGGCGCGATCGGTGGCAAGCTCGGGCGTTACTTGGTCAAGGGTAAGGGCTTTTACGAACTGCTGTTGCTCGAGGTGGCCAGGCGCCACAAGATCGACCTCGATAAGCCCTTTGTGAAGTTGACCGAAAAGCAGCAACGCTTGATTGCCTACGGCGAAGGTGCGCGCAAGGTCTACAACATGTCTCAATCCAAGGTTGGGGCGAACATGGACATCGAGCAGTCCTTCAGTTCCGATTGGCCCGGGCTTTGTGGTCATGTAGATGCTTGGTATGCGAAGGCAGAAGATCCTGGCTGGCGTGCAGTGCTCGAGCCTGTTCTACGCAAGCAGATCTGCAAGTCGTGCAAGGGCGAGCGACTAAAAGCACACTGGTGTGCGGTCACCTTGGGACGCAAGCGGTTGCCGGAAGTCTTGGGTCTAACCGTGCACGATGCGCTTCAGTGGCTTGAGAACTTGAAGCTCTCCAAAGTGTTGCTCGATCGCATCGGTCAAGTCTTGGATGAGTTGCGTTCACGCACGGCCTTACTTGATCGTGTCGGTCTAGGCTATTTATCGCTCGATCGACGCACCGCCTCTCTATCGACGGGGGAGGCGCGGCGCGTACGACTCTCCGCTAGCCTGGGGTCGCAATTGGTTGGGGTCTGCTATGTGCTCGACGAACCGACAGTGGGCTTGCATCCCAAGGATGTGGATCTGCTGATCGACGCGCTGATCGAGATGAAGAACGGCGGCAACACCGTGCTTGTGGTGGAGCACGACACAAGATTGATGGAACGTGCCGATTGGATTTTGGACATTGGCCCGGGTGCGGGTCGCTTTGGTGGTGAGTTGGTTGCCGAGGGTACTCCGAGTGACATTCGCGCCAATCCCAAGTCTCTAACCGGGGCCGCGCTACGCGGCGAGTTAGCGATCGTCCCGTACGAGGGGGGAGAGACAGCCGTAGAAGTTGAGCTAGCAGAGATTGCACCCATAGTTTTGCGTGGCGCCAAGACCCACAACTTGCGCACGGTGGATTTGGAGATTCGTTATGGCGAATTCCTTGGATTGTGCGGCCCGTCGGGTTCGGGTAAGTCGTCGCTCTTGCTCGAAACTGTTTTGCCTGCCATGGAAGGTGAAAGTTCGGAAGGGCGTTGGAAGAGCATCAAGGGGGGCGACAAGGAGGGACGCGTCGTCGTGGTGGGTGCGACCCCCATTGGTCGCACGCCCGCCTCGACACCGGCGACCTACTGTGGCCTGATCGATCCATTGCGAGAATTGTTCGCCAAGACGCCAGAAGCGCGCATGCGCGGATTCACGCCTTCGCACTTTTCATTCAACTCAACGCGCGGCCGCTGCAAGGCCTGCGAAGGTCGCGGAGCTACCAAGGTGGAGATGCAGTTCTTGCCAGATCTCTGGCTGGTTTGCGAGGAGTGCGACGGCAAGCGCTACCGCCCTGAGGTACTAGAAGTCGTGCACCGTGGCAAAACGGTTGCCGATGTGCTGGAGATGAGCGCCGAGGAGGCGCTTGAATTCTTTGAGCATCAACCACGGATAGCCAAGATCCTTCAATCACTGGTGGACGTTGGTTTGGGATACCTCGGGCTCGGGCAAAGCTCGACAACTCTCTCCGGTGGGGAAGCTCAGCGACTGAAGCTTGCGAGCGAGTTGTTGCACGTGAACGCTGGTGGGCGTAGTGCGATATTCTTGGACGAACCAACGACTGGTTTGCATCCAGCGGATGTGCAACAGCTAGTATTCGTACTTCAACGATTGGTGGCAGCTGGCAACGCTTTGGTAGTGATCGAGCACAACACAGAACTCCTAGAGTCTTGCGACCGTTTGGTTGAGCTTGGCCCGGAAGGCGGTGAAGCTGGCGGATTGGTGATCGCGGAAGGCACCCCGCGTGAGCTTCATGAGGATAAGGATTCGAAGACTGGCCCCTACTTATTTCAAGTCGTAGGCGCGTTGCAACCAGCACCCAGGAAGCGTGCAAGCAAGAAATCAGCTCGCAAGAAGAGTACGCGCAAGAAGGTGAAGAAGTGAGCTTGCGCCCGGACAATCCATTGATTGTGCAATCCGATCGGACCTTGATGTTGCAAACGGTTCGTGCCTTAGTCGACGAGCGGGGACGTCAAGTTAAGGATGAAGCTGGTCAACCGCTGACGGAAGAACATCCGCGCTACGCGCAGGCGCGTGACGCACTGTCATATTTCGCTGAACTGGAGAAGAGCCCTAACTATCTGCACACCTATCGTGTGACGTCCGTTTCTGTTTGGAACGCGGCGGCGCTTGGGTTGACAGCGGCCGACATCGAGGAAACCCTCGACGAGTTCGCGTGCATTCCAGTGCCGGATAGTGTTCGAGAGGAGATTCGGCAATGGGTGGAGCGCTACGGAATCTTGCGCATCGAGCGTCAGGAGCAAGAGGGCGAAGAGGCGCGCTTTCAGCTGGTGGCCAAGGATCCCGAGGTTTTATCCGATGTTCTAGGGTATCGCGATGTGGCTCGCCTGACTGAGGTTGGAAAGGACGGCCGTGTGTGGATCAGCGGATTGAACCGCGGATCGATTAAGCAAGCCTTGATCAAAATCGGTTTTCCTGTCGATGACCAGGGCGGCTACTTGCAAGGCGACCATCTGGCGATCGGGATGCGCGACGTGACCCTTGCTGGCAAGAAATTCGCGGTACGTCATTATCAACAGGAAGCTGCGGATGCGTTCTTCGTGGGTGGCTCGGTGGTGGGCGGCAATGGAGTGGTTGCGCTTCCATGCGGAGCAGGCAAGACCGTCGTCGCTATGCGCGTTATGAGTATGGTGCAAACGAAGACTTTGATCCTGACCACGAATACGGTGGCAGTACGTCAATGGCACCAGGAATTACTCGACAAGACGGAACTCACAGAAGAACAGGTCGGCGAGTACACGGGCGATGGTAAGACGGTCAGGCCAGTAACGATCAGTACTTATCAAATGCTTACTTGGCGGCCATCCAAGAGCGGAGAGTTCAAGCATCTCGGATTGTTCTCCCAAGAGAACTGGGGGCTTGTGATCTACGACGAAGTTCACCTTTTGCCCGCGCCGGTCTTCCGGGCTACAGCTGGTTTGCAAGCGCGCCGACGATTGGGGCTGACCGCAACTTTGATACGCGAAGATGGCAAGCAGGACGAGGTCTTTTGCTTGATTGGTCCCAAACGCTATGACGTGCCGTGGAAGGTCCTAGAGGGTCAAGGATTCATCGCGCCGGCAACTTGCATTGAGGTCCGGGTTCCACTCGAGGCTTCGCACAAGAGCCAGTACCGCAGCGCGGGGGCGCGTGGTAAGTTCCGCATCGCTTCTGAAAATCCCGCCAAGTTGGGGGTCGTCCGGGAACTGCTTGGTAAGCATCCAAATGGACGATTGCTAGTGATCGGTCAGTACATCGAACAGTTGGAGCTGATGTCAAAGGCGCTGAAAGCACCACTCATCACGGGTAAGACGCCCAACGACGAACGGGAACGGCTGTATGAGGCATTTAGGAACGGGGAAGAGTCGTTGCTCGTTGTTAGCAAGGTCGGGAACTTCGCGATCGACTTACCCGACGCCAACGTTGCCATCCAAATTTCCGGGACGTTTGGGTCAAGGCAGGAAGAAGCTCAACGCTTGGGCCGCATTCTTCGACCGAAGTCGGATGGTGCCGAAGCGGTCTTCTACTCAGTGGTCACGGCGGACTCTCGGGACCAAGAATTTGCCGAGAAGAGGCAGCTCTTTTTAACAGAACAAGGCTATAGCTATCAGATCATCGAGTCACACAGGCTCAGACAATCTACGCCTACAGGAGGCTCGAATTGACTCCGTCCGAAGGTGGCTCGCGCCGCAAGAACCTATCCCGTCGCGGTCGTGTGACAGATCCGAGCTTGACCCGCCAATCGCTCCCAAGTGTTGAACGAGCGAGTGGGGCCGACTTGGTAGCTTCTTTGCCCGACAGCGACATCCCGGAGCTTTACCGTTTCTGGGCGGGGCAGCGGGGCAGCAGTGAACAGGGAAACGTCGACGCTATGCGCTCTCAGGTCATCGAGTGGATGCACGATGGAGAGTTACTCGCCGCCCGCATTGCTGGCATGGGGCGTAGATTGCTGATGATCTTTGACGTGCTTCTACGCTCACCGCGCTTCGAGTTGCCGATGTCTGAGTTCACGGTTCACAAGCAGCTGTCTTATCTATCAACTTATGATCTGCAGGCTGCAGTCGCCGTACTCGAACGGCACGCCTTAGCTGCGCCGAGTAGCTCGAGGGACGTGGCCCACTACGGCTTGAGTACCATTGCCATTCCGCCGGACCTTGCGGAGCGCTTGCAGGTACAGCGTCGCAGCGAAGAACGCAGCGTGTTCGACATCTTTGCACTGCGCGGTCATCTGGATCGACTGTATTCGAATCCAGCAATGAAGATGAAGATGTCAACGAAGCGCCAACGCGAGTTCTACAAGATGTACTCGAATGAGTCGGCTGCTGTCGCGCGCATCGAGCGCTTACCGGATGAGTTGCGTGCACTGGTCGAAAAGATCGTGTTGGAATTTGGCGGGATCCTTTCCAAGGAGATGTTCGATCGCATGGACCATGATTTGCCGGACTGGAACGGCAGGAGCTGGTCGAAGGAATTGGAGGAGTCAATGGTGGGCACGGTCGAGCGATTGGACTTGACCCGCTATGGACTTGTTCACAACGAGGAGACTCTTATTGTCTTCAATGAGGTAGCGCTGGCCTGGCTTCGGAAAGTTGCAGTTCCCGGCGACCCGGATGCGCCACGCGACGAAGCTTCCTTGGGTGTTGATCTGGCGTCGAACATCTCGCGCTTCATCGGCTACATCTTGGATCACCAAGTCCGATTTACGGTACGAGGCGAGATTTTCAAGAGTACTGAGAAACGCATCCTACAGGAGCTGATTCCAAATCCTGGTCGAGAGCTGGCTCGCGAACAAGTCTTAGCATTCATCTATGGCTTTGCTCGTCACTCTCGATTGATTGAAAACACAGGCGAACGCACCTTCGCTTTGACTTCCCATGGACGCGATTGGGAACCACGAGGGTTGGAGGAGAAGTTAGCCGAATTACTCGAATACGCCGCTTCTGAACAAGGCCTTGGTGGTGAGTACTTTCATCAAGTTCGCTTGCGCCGCATCTACTTGCGTCTCTTGAAGCGAGTCGACGTCGATGTTTGGTACGACCTGATGTACTTGCCCTTCCTTTCGCGCAATACCTACCTTTCCAACTTGGATGACTTGGCCGTAGAGGACTATTTCCGTGCTCAAGGCGGCCATGGTTCCAGCGCGGAGGACTTGCAGCGTTTGGCATGGAACCTGGTCGGTTGGGTTCGAAAGCGTTTGTACCTACTTGGCATCGTTGATCTCGGCTACGACGGTCATGGCCGTCCCGTTGCCATGCGACTGACGCGCATGGGGGCCAAGATGTTTGGGATGGCCGTTGGGCAGGACGAAGAAGGTTGTGGCATTGGCAATCTTGTGGTGACCCCTGACTTTGAAGTGGTGATGTTCCCCACCGGTGACGATTCTGAGTTGATGCACGATCTCGACCGTTTCAGCAAACGTGAAAAGAGCGATGAGTTGGTGCACTTCAAGATCCTCGAGAAGGGTGTCAAGCGTGCGCTGAGTGAGGGCATGTTCCTTGGTCGGATCTTGGCGACCTTGGAACAGAATTCGCGCACTCCCGTGCCGCAAAACGTGATCTATACGATTCGCGACTGGGCCTCCCATGCGGGTCTATTGCAGCTTGATAAGAAACTGGAACTCTGTGGCTCGAACGTGAGTGTCATGACCCGCTTTGTCGGAGACCCGGGAATTCGTCCTTACTTGTCTAAGGTGATCAGTGACAATCAGGTTCAGTTGAAGACGAAATTCACTCCCAAGCGCATGCAGGTTCTCTTGCGCGACCTAGGGTTCTTGGTCGAACTTGTCGACTGATGAAAACCAAACGTCTACCCAAGGGGCTCTTCGCCCTGACGCCCGGTTTGACCAGGCAAAGAGAGGATCTGCAAGAGTTGCTGCTGCGTATCGGCAAGGGTCTTGAGGCGGGATTGCCGGCTTTGTTGCTACGCGAGCCGCTCCTACCAGATGACTCCTTCCTTTTCTTGGCAAAGCGCACCATGGAACTCGCAGCTCGCTTCGGCGACGCGTGGATAGGTGTGCACGACCGCTTGCACGTAGCGCAGGCGGTTGAGGCGGACGGAGTCCATCTAGGATTCCGATCGCTTGCCCCTTCAGTCGCGCACGAGGTTCTGGGGGAGGGATATGCCATCGGTTTCTCGGCCCACGAAGGCGACG
>JBLIOI010000055.1:0-30092 GCA_047639675.1 Planctomycetota bacterium
GCCCCCCCAATTTTTCGAATAGCTGAAACGCGAAGCCTATCTGAGGACACATACACATGAGATCATTCAAAGAGCTCGCCGAGTTGAGTCCCGTAATTTCATGCAGGGCTCGAGTTGGTTCGCCACCATTGGGCTGCTCGAAATCCTAAAGATTGGCTGGAGATTTATTCACATGCGACATTTCTTTTCAGTGCTGCTCGCGTCTGCCTGCTTGATGGGATCGGCTAACGCTGATGTCCTGGTTGTAGCGGCAGACGGAAGCGGTTCATTTCTAACGATTCAATCGGCCGTAACCTCTGCTAGTGACAGGGATGTGATCCTAGTCAAGTCCGGGCTGTACTCTGGATTCCAGATCGACGGCAAGGCGCTCACTGTTACGGCCGAGGCGAACAGTCGGTTCGACGTTGAAGGCACAGTCTTTGTTCAGAACTTGGGTTCTGTTCAGACTGTGTTATTTGCCGGCCTCGATGTCCTCGGTGAGTACGACGGTCTAGGTGCTGTTGGCGATGGCTTGATACTCAAAGACAACCAAGGGCGCGTTCGCGCTCAAGATTGCAGTTTCACGGCATCACAGGATGAACCTCCGGCTGCAGCCGCGGACAGCTCCGGTCGTGAAGGCGCGCTGATTGAGAACTGTGCAGATGTGATTTTCACTCACTGTTCATTTCTTGGGGGAGAGGGGCTGTGGAACACGAGTTGTTGCACTCCGGGCTTTGAGGGTGGCAACGGTGCTCTCTTCGAAGACTCAAAGGTTGCCCTTTACGATTGCGACCTGAATGGACACAAGGGGCCCGAGAATGGGTGGGGCGGCCCTGGCGGTGCGGGACTGCTCGTTCGCTCAATGTTCACTTATGTTTCGGGCTGTAGCCTTGATGGCGGACGCGGCGGCACTGGCGTTGACGAGGCTGGTGGGATTCTCCATGCCGGCGACGGCGGCGACGGGCTGCACGCGGACAGTGGTTCGGTAGTCAGGCTGGTCGACGTGGACCTATCCTTCGGCGGTGTGGGCAGTCCTGGTTTTCCGGGAGGGGTCCACGGCTTCGAAATCGGTGGCGCCGGTGATGTTCAAGTCTTCGAGACCGCTGCCCGTTCTCTTGTGGCTGGAAACCTCACTTGGTCGGGCTCGGCCCTTGGAGTTCAAATAAATGGCGAGCCTGGTGATCGCGTACGTCTACTTTCTTCGCTGGGAACGAGTTGGCGCTTTGACCCGCTTCGAAACGGAGTTTGGGCTCTGCGTTTCCCGTTGAATGTTCAAGCGGTGCCCGTTGGTGCGGGAGTTGGAGGAACGATAACGATCCCGGCGAGTGGTCTGGCTACGGTGCTCTTGGACGTGGCGGATCTTCCCGCTAGCCAAGAGGCAAACTCTTGGTACATCCAAGGCGTCGTCTCGGATGGATCTGGATCCAGTCATTTGACGGGACCCCTAGTCGTGACTCGTATGCAGTGCGGGTTCAGCGCTGACTGCAACGGAAATGAGAACCCTGATGGTTGCGAAATTACCGGTGCAACTGCTGCTGACTGCAACGGCAACGGAATTCCGGACTCTTGCGATCTGTCGAGCCAGGAATCAACTGACTGCAACAGGAATGGCATTCCGGATGCTTGCGATCTCCTGTCTGGAGTAAGCTCCGATTGTGACGGGGACATGCTGCCTGATGAGTGTGCGATTGATTGCAACACGAATGGCGTGCCCGATCTTTGTGACATCTCTACTGGTAGCAGCTCGGACTTCAACGGCAACTTGGTTCCTGATGAATGCCAGTCCGCGAGCGACATCTACTACGCTAGCGCGGCGGGAGTCGCTTGGGGTGACGGTACACTTGCGAATCCATTCGACACGATTGGGCAGGCGCTAGCCTACGCAATCGATGGCAATACGATTGTCGTTCAAGATGGCACCTACACAGGCGAAGAGAATCGCGGAATGTCTTTCGACGGAAGAAACATTCACGTCAAGAGCCAGAATGGACCTCTGCTGTGCACCATCGACCTCGAATTGAACGGTCGCGCCTTTGTGCTGAAGAGCGGCGAAACTCGCCTTGCTCGTATCGATGGCTTTACGATTCAGAACGCCCGTCTAACCTTGTCCAATGGTGCAAACGGTGTTGACGGAACAGAAGGCGGTGGCGCGATCTTCGTGCGTAACTCGAGCCCTATCATTGAGAACTGTGTATTCCTGAACAACAAGGCGAAGGATGGCGATGGCGGAGCGGTTGCCTTCCGCGGAGTTCTCCCGAGCAATAGCCCTGGGCCTCTCGTCCGTTCTTGCGAGTTCCACTACAACCGCGCAAACAACGGTGGAGCCATCTCTCATGCGCCCAACTTGGGAGCGGACGATCTACTAACTGTCGAGGACAGTGTCTTTCGCGACAATATTGCCTTCGGCTTGTCCGGCGGCGCGATCAGTAGTCAGAACGTAAGCAACCAAATTCGATTGGTACGGGTCGACGTCCGTAACAACTCCGCTGAGTCTACCGGCGGCGGGTTGGACCTAAATGATGTGTCAGCGGTAATTCTGGACAGCGTGATCGCGGAGAATGAAGCCTTCATAAGTGGGGGGCTCTCAGTCGTTTCACGCGCAGACTTTCACATGAGTCACACGATCCTCGCTGCAAATTCGGCCACGATTGTGGGCGGGCTATCGGTTTGGACCGTCGAGCCCACGTCGAAGGTTTCGATAGACAACTGCTTGATCTTTGGAAACATCGCTGCCGGGCACAGCGGAGGGATCTTGATGAATGCAGCGGGGGGTGCCTCGATCACCAACTGCTCATTCTTCCTCAATGAAGCCACAAATGGAGGTGGACTGGTTCTTAACTCGAGCGAGGGCGCAGACGTTCGCAACTGCCTCTTCTGGGAAAACCAGGCGACCGTAGATGGCCCGCAGATCCACGTTCTTGATGGTGCGTCCGTAAATGTTGACTACTGCAACTTACAGGGCGGCTCCACCGGAATTGACACGGTGAACCTCGCCGTCTTGATCTACGGCAGCCACAACTCTGGCGTCTACCCGGGCTTCATCGATCCGTCAGGCCCGGACGACGACATCACGACTTGGGAGGACAACGACGTTCGACTTGGTCCGAGTTCTGTGGCTCGCGATGCTGGCGATAATACAGTTGTGCCGTTGGACATCTTCGACCTCGATGGCGATAGCAACACGACGGAGCCCGTTCCGATTGACCTTGCCGGGGAGTCGCGCTTTGTGGATTCCGATCAACCGGACACTGGAGTGGGGCCCGCGCCCATCGTTGACTTGGGCTGCTACGAAGACCAGTAACCGCTACTCCAAGCAGCGAACTTGGCCGGGCGATTATCGCTCTCGCCTATCTCGATCGATAACCAGAGGCCCGAATTCAGCACTGCTGAGTTTGGGCCCTGCGCAATAACGAACAGTTTGGGCATAGCCTCGTAACATCGGGGGATGTGAACGGCGATGGCGTACCGGATCTCTTGTTCCTCTCCGATGAGTGTCTTTGGCTATGCGAACTGCGAACTGACGGAAGCGCTGAAGCCTTGCGGCCACTTCTAAACATGGAGGGAGAGGGCATCCACTGCCAGATATCCTGTCAACCGAACTCGATGCAATCCTCTGACTCGGAAACCCTGCGCCGCGGCTCCATCGCGGACATCGTCGAGCGGGCCTGCGAACTCGAAACTCGCCAACAAATAAAGGGCATGGAACTGATGTTCCATGCCCTCTATTTGTTCTGTTGGCGCCAAGCGCCAGACCTGACTCTTTACTCCTTACGCAGGAAGTCCACCAAGTCCGCTTCCAACTCAGCCAGCTCGTACTCGGGCACGATCAGGCAGTTGTAGACGATCTTAGAAAGAGCGTCCGGCGTGTTCGGGTTGAGATCACGCGGCGGCGGGTAGCTAAGGAAGTAGGAGAGCGAGAGGCGTTCGGTCTCGCCGCCTTGCTCACGGCCCGCGTAGGTCCACGGGACGTCGTCAAAAGGCAGCACGCCGGTTAGGATTTCATAGAGCATGACTCCAATGCCCATGACGTCCGCCTTGCTGCTGCGCAAGAGTAGAGGGTTGTAGTGTGGTGTCGTTGTGATCACCGCACGCTCATCGATGCGCAAGGCGGGGTCGATCATGACCACGCTGCCCGACGGCTTGATGAGGATGTTTTCGGGTTTCAAGTCGCCGTGGTACTCGAGCTGGCCGTTCTTGTTGAGGCGCTGCAAGGAACGCACGATGGTCAAGAACCAGTTCAGGCGGATGCCTTCGAGAGCGCGCACCTTCTCGCGCAGGGTCTTACCGCGCGCGTATTCAAGGGCAACGATAGGGCGACCCTCGTGGTTGAAGATCTCACGAACCTTGACCAAGTTTGGGTTTTTGGCGCCCTGTAAGACTTCGCCTTCGCTGCGGATCAGATCGTCGATCTCATGCACGTCGAGGAAATCGATGCGCACGCCGTCTTGGCGGAAGAAGATAGCTTCTGCGGGGGTCTCGTCGGGGCTAATGCCTTCGGGGCGACGTTGGTTTGTGATTTCAAGAAAGCGGGTCACGTAGCGTCCGCCGCCGGCGACGTCGCCGACTTTGAGAGCTACTTTCTTTCCTTCAGTGTCTTCCGCCAGGTAAACCAGGGCGAAGCCACCACGGGCGAGGAATTCGATCACTTTGTAGGAACCGATGCGTTCGCCTGCTTCGAGCTTAATCATGTCCAGACTGCTTTGGGCAGAGGGAGTTATGGGATCACTGCGCGTCGAGGAGGACGCCAGTACCACCTGTTTCGATCGAAGGGTCCCGCTGAATTGAGCCTTTCCGCTGCCCTCTGCCTGCAAGTCCGAAAATTCTCGCAGTCTCGGGGCGGGAGAGTCGGGAGTGTTGGCGTGATTCTCGTCTGTCTCGAATTCGAGAGAGGACGCTTTTGGCCTGTGCGTTATTGCTTTGAGGTAGATTTTAAGGAATGTGCATTCCTATGGGTTGCCTTCAGTGTGCTCAAAAGTGTTCGTCCACAATTTTGGGGTAAGGGTCAGGCGATCCTATTCTCGGGCGGAGCCGTCGACGAGGAGTTCAACCGAGACCTCGAAGAGTTCCGCAGCTCGGTCCAGACCAAGGATCAAGCCCGCGCCCTGTTCAACCGTTCCGGAGCCCACCCATTCAGGCTCGTCTTCGTGGACCACGTAACGCCAGGCGCGGCCCTGGCTGTCCACCATGCCGAGCTCCTGCTGGAGCGTGTTGCGCACGCTGAAGAAGTGACGGGCGCCGCCTTGCTCCTCGAACTTCACGAGTACGCCATGCACTTCGCCAAGGTAAACGACCACCCAGGCTTGCTTGGGGTCCGAAAACGAGAGGTGCGCCTCCGGATTTACCATGCCGCTTTGCAAGACGTGTGACTCGCAACCGCTGAGGAGTGGGAGCAAGAGTCCTAGGACAATTTGAGGGTATCGCACGCACGGAGTATCGGAAGGAATGGCACCAGAGTCTCGTGTTCGGATTAGAATCCCCAGCGCAATGGTAAAGATCAGAGACAAAGAGGCTATGGACAGTTGGCGCCGGGCTGGGCGAATCGCATCGGAGTGTCGAGAATGGGCACGCAGCGAGATCAAGCCCGGGGTCCGCATCCGTCACATCCTGGAAACCGTGGAGTCGATGATCCGCGAGCAGGGTTCGGCACCAGCATTCCCTGCCCAATCAAGCCGCAATCACGTGGCAGCTCACTACTGTTCGCCGCCGAACGATGAGACGGTGTATGAAGAGGGCGACTGCGTAAAGGTCGACGTCGGGGTACATGTCAATGGGTACGTCGCCGATACGGCAACAACCATTGATCTGTCAGTGGATGGGCGCTGGGGCCCCTTGATCAAGTCTAGCTCTGACGCTTTGGCTGCGGCCATCGCGACCGTCGGCCCAGATGTGAAGGTCAGCGAAGTGGGGACAGTCGTCGAACGTACGATAACCCAAGCTGGTTTTGAGCCGATTCGCAACCTGACTGGTCACGGGGTAGATCGTTGGAAGGTGCACTGCGCACCCCAGATCCCCAACTATCCCGAACGTGGCACCGCCCGCTTTCACGAGGGTATGATGATTGCCATCGAACCCTTCGCGTCAACTGGCCGTGGCTACATTACGGAGAACGGCCGCTCGGAAGTCTTCATGTTGGTGCGGCCACCCCGTAATGCGAAAGGTCTGGACCGCGACATTCTCAAGGAGATTGAGTCTTGGCGGGGATTACCGATCGCTCGCCGCTACTTCAAGGATTTCGATCAGGTTGCTTTGGAAGAGATCATCTCGAAGCTTGCCAAGCAGGGATCTTTGATGCGTTACCCCCCGCTTGTGGAAGAAGCTGGGGTTATGACAGCCCAAACCGAGCATTCGATTTTCATCGGCCCTGATGGGGTCGAAGTGATTACCGCTTGAAAATCGCACTCGTGACCACCCCGGGCTCCTCGCGCTCGGGGATCGCGGACTACACGCGTCACCTCTTGCCTTACTTGCGCGAGGGAGCAGACGTCGACGTCTTTGTTGAAGTCGGGCGTGAGAGCGAAGAGACAGGTTCGGTTGCGGACTTAAACCCGCGGGACTACGACCAGATCCTGTATCAGCTGGGGAATGAAGCGCAGCATGCCTTCATGCTGCCGATGATTCGCGCTATCGGCGGGACAGTGGTGTTGCACGACTGGGTCCTATTCGACCTGGCCGTTGCCGCCTATTCGAGTTTGGAACGCGGCGGCTTCTTTGGTCACTTACGCGCGGTTCGTGAGGGTGGCCCGGAAGAAGCGCGCATCTACGGGCGCAGCAGACGCCGTGGGCAAAGACTGCCGGCCGGTGAGCGTTTTGGACCGGGCTGGTACGCTGCGGAGGAGGGCGGGCGTTGGAGTTCCGCGCGCGCAGAACTCGACCTTAGGGCTAGTGCTGCCCTGCGCTTGGAGTTTCTCGTTCCAAAGGGTCGCAGCGCGACTGTGGGGGGCTCGAAGAAGTTCGGCGCTGGTGAACATACGTTCGAAATGGAACTTAGCCCGAAGGCGCGCGGGCCCCTGGTGTTTGAAGTTCGAGGTGCAAGAGCAGCGACTGATGATGCGCGTGAGTTGGGCGTTTTCTTACTTTCGATCGCCCATCGCGTGAATGGCGAGTGGCAACGAATCAAGCTGGACGAACCCCGTCGCCAAGAAAATTGCGGTTTGAGTGCCGATCGCTTTGAGCTCAGCTTCAATCGTTCTGTTGTGAGGCATGCGGACGCGTTCATCGTTCATTCTGACTCGATAGGTGAGTTGGTTTTCGAATCGCGCAACTCACCTACACCGATATTGCGCGTGCATCACGGTGTCGAACGTCGGTGGCTAGACTTGAGTTGTGAGAGCGCACGCTCACAACTCGAATTACCGGACTCGTGGAGCACAAGTTTTGTCGTTGCCAGTTTCGGAGCATTGCAAGCACATAAACGGCCAGGTGTTTTGTTGGAAGCTATATCCAATCTGCGCGCGAGGGGCGTCGATGCGAAGCTCTTGTGTGTTGGCGAAGAGCGCCCTCTTGAGTTCGATTTCGCAGCATGCCTTGCAAAACTCGATCTAGAGAATCATGTGCACATCACCGGCTGGTTGCCGGAAGAGAAAGCTTGGGACGCCTTGCGCGCTGCGGATATCTGCGTGAACTTGCGCGGTCCGTCGACGGGTGGGACATCGGGAGGCGCAAGCCAAGCCTTATCACTCGGCAAGCCGGTTGTTGTCAGCGACTTGCCGGAGTTCGCTCACTTGCCAGAAGAGTGCGTCCTGCGGGTTGCACACGGCGATCGGGAGGCTGAAAATCTGGCAGAGCTACTCTATGGACTTGCCCGGGATCCTTCACGCTTGGCGGAAATGGCGCTCAAGGCGCGGCAAGCGGTAGAAGAAGAGTTGCACTGGAGTCACGTCGCCAAGCGCTACCTAGAAGGCTTCGAGACCTTTCCAAGGGCGCGGGCTTCAAGGCGCTCGTTGTTTGTACGTTTTCTGCATGCGACGGCCAAAGATCGAGTGCAGATCGAATCGAATGACGCCGTTGATTCGCGGCCGTGACTCTTTTGTGAAGACTGTCGAGTAGTCTGCGAGGCATGAGCCCCCGAGTTCTGATCATTGACGATGACCCTGACATTGCCAAATTGGCCAGTCTGCACCTGAGTGCCGATGGTTTTGAGGTTTGTCTAGCTGCGGATGGTACGAGCGGGTTGAAGGAGTTTCATAGAGGCGTTGACTTGGTCTTACTCGACTTGGGCTTGCCGGACATGGATGGACTCGAGGTCTGCAAGCGCATGCGCGAGCTAGATTCGAGTCTCCCGATTCTGCTCCTGACCGCTCGTGGCGACGAGTCGGATCGAGTCCTCGGACTTGAGATCGGGGCAGACGACTACCTCACGAAACCTGTTGGCTATCGCGAACTCGTTGCACGAGTTCGCGCTCATCTGCGGCGGGTTTCGGCTATGAGCGAAACAAAATCTCCCGCGAGTACGGTCGCCGTCGGTAGTTTGGTGATGGACCCGCGCCGACGACGTGCGCGATACGCTGGCAATAATCTGACCTTGACTGCACGCGAGTACGACCTGTTGCTGCTCTTTGCCCAGAACATGGGGGTCGTTTACACGCGCAGTGATTTGCTCGACAAGGTTTGGGGCACGGCCTACGCGGGCTACGAGCACACTGTCAATTCCCACATCAATCGTCTGCGCGGGAAGCTGTCGGCTCTCGGTGCGGAAAAAGATTTGGTCGAGACCGTTTGGGGTGTTGGCTATAGATACAAGGAAGAAGAGCTATGAGAGCACCGAAGCCGCGTTGGCCGTTGCACACAAGGATCGCCCTGGCCTTTGGCGCACTGATGTCCGTTGTGGTGGGCGCCGTACTCGCCCTTTGGATTGGAAGCAGCGAAACCTACGAGTTGGAGTTGACCCAAGAACTGAACCGCGATGTAGCACGGCATCTCGCAGAGCACGCCTTGCCGCTCAGTGCAGAGGGCATCAATCAAGCCGAGATGCAGGGCATGTTAATGCACGTGATGAGCGTCAACCCTGCGCTCGAAGTGTACTTGCTGGATGCGACCGGAAAGATCCTCGCATTCGATGCGCCGGAAGGCCATGTGAAGAGCGAGCGTGTGGGCCTGCAACCCGTAACAAACTTCTTGGCGGGCGATGAGTTTCCGATTCTGGGGGACAATCCTCGTTCCCCGCTTGTTGGAAGTCCAATCAGTGTTTGGCCTGTCATCTCAAACGGAAAAGATGTTGGCTACGTGTACGTGGTTCTTAACAGCGAGGCGTTGCGCGATACGGCCGGGCCGCTACGCGGGAGTCGTCAGCTAGAGACCTACGCCTATTCTGCGATTGGAGTGCTTCTGGTTGGGATATTGGTGAACTTCTTTCTCGCGCGATATCTCACTCGGCCTCTGCGAGAGCTGCGGGATGCGATTGGAAGTGGGCGCTCTGAGTTACCGGCAAGGCTTCTGCGAGCGCAGGACGAGCTGGGGCTACTGACGCAGACCTACGCGTCCATGAACGAGCAGATCCAAGAGCAAGTCGAGACGCTCGAACAGGTCGATCACGACAGGCGTCAATTTGTGGCGAGCGTATCCCACGACCTGCGCACGCCCCTCGCTTCGCTGCAAGGCTATCTTGAACTCTTGGATGAGGGAGCCGGAGTGCTTTCCAGCGATCAGCACGAATATGTATCTGTCGCGCGACGCCAAGCGCTACACCTTTCGCATCTCGTGGACCAACTGTTTCAGTTAGCGAAGTTGGAGGCGGGTGATGTCGAGGCCCAGCTCGAGACCTTCAACCTCGCGGAGCTTACACAGGATGTCCTGCAGGGCATGCGGCAACGTGCCGCGAAATCAGGCGTGCATTTGCGTTGTCGCTTGCCGCGCGAGTTGCCGGATAGCTATGGCGACATTGGCCTCATGGAACGTGCCGTCACCAATTTGCTAGACAACGCTTTGAAGTTCACACCTTCGGGCGGCGAGGTCTCAGTTCGCTTGTTGCGCAAGCGAGCCGGCGTGGAGTGGACCGTACAGGATAGCGGCCCTGGAATACCGATCGGTGACATTGACCATGTATTCGAACGCCGCTTCCGCGGTAGCGTGGGGACACCCGGAACAGGTTTGGGCTTGGCGATCACAAGGCGTGTGCTTGAACTGCATGGATCTTCTGTTTCTGTTGAGAGTGAAGAAGGCGAGGGCTGCACCTTTCAGTTCCTAATGCCTACGAAGTTGACCGCATAGATTTAGGATCGAAACTCCACTCAAGCGTGATCTCTGCGTGAGGATTGAAGTCGAGAATGCTGTGAATATGTGGGGACTCACCGGAAGCCCGGTGGCCTTACCCCCTTCACTGACATCGCTCTTACGGAGACTCCACTATGCGCACACGTAACCTTCTTCTATCCCTCGCTACCGTGGCCACAATTGCTGGAACATGGACGGCCGCCAATGCGAAAGCGCCTGGCAGTTCTACCTCTCTTCGCTATGAAATTACGGTAACGAATGTGACTCGAGGTCAGATTCTGGGTCCGATTGCAGCTGCTTCACATGGGCCAGGCTACTCGCTCTTCGAATTGGGCCAGCCTAGCAGTGCAGGTCTTGCCCACATGGCAGAGGAAGGTGATCCCTCAATGTTGCTTGGCGAAATGACCATGCATTCAGAGGTCTTTTCGGCGCAGACTAACGGTGCGGTCACGATGCCCGGCGGCAGCGCAACGGTCACTATCGTTGCTGATAGCGATCGCTCTTACTTGAGCTTGGGGGGCATGTTGGTGTCCACAAACGATGGCTTCATCGCTCTGCGCAACATACCGGCACCGACTGGGACGGATACCTACCTTGCCCGTGTCTACGACGCAGGCAGCGAGTTCAACTCCGAAGACTGCAACTACATCCCCGGCCCGCCCTGCGGAGCCGCCGGTATGCACGATCCCGCTATGGCTGAAGGCTATGTCCGCATCCACGAGGGTGTCCACGGTGTGGCCTCCCTCGCGGCCGAAGAGTTCGACTGGCGTGGAGAAGCGGTGCAAGTCAGCATTCGCCGCTTGAACCCCTAATGACTCGACTGACTTGCGTTCCCGATGCACATTCTTCGCCCGACCTGTAGCGAAGCGACGAATGTGTGTTGGGACCATGTCAGGTGAAATGACAACGTCGACTCATCCTGTCGCAATGGCCTCCATTGCCAGACCGTAGACGGTGGAGCTTGCTTCGCCTTGAGCGACGGTGAAGAAGCCGGCGCTATGCATTTCCCGCATGCCGAGTGAGCCGCCGGGTCCCCCCGAGACCGGCGTGATGTCCTTGCAGAGCGATAGAGTTTCCGGGCATGGAACTTCGCGCAATTGCAGAACATGTCGACCGAGCCAATCGGTGAGCTCCAAGAGTAAGTCGATCGGAACTCTCCCCGTGGCTCCCGCCAAGTCGATCAGGGTCTCAGCTTCGTGGCAGAAATCCTTGGCGTCTGGAAGGAGAGCGCCCCGCACCCGCCCTTGAACGTGTGACTGCGCCGGGGAATCTCAACGAGTGTCTTCGTGGCCTCGGCTCAGTCTTAGAGTTCAATCTCCGGATTGGCTGTGAGGGGAGAACCTGCCTGGCGACGGTGTCCTATGGCCAATATCAGCGAGTAGATGCGAGCGGGCTAAGATTCCTGGGGATCAGAACCCCTCAAATTGGCCGTTCTTCTTGCCCCACTCTGTTTCGGGTTGAACTCAAGCCCACGACCTAGTCGGGGAGATAGAAGAGATTCATTCCGTCTAATGAATGGGAGCATTCTTGCTCGAAGAAGAGTGGCCGGCCCTCCTTTTGGGGTGGCTCTCCTCCCCACCTTCAACTCATGGTTTCTTTCGGCCTCTAGCAGCAGGCGGTCACCGAGACCTTTGAAAGAGACTGACCTGGGGTTCTCGTACCCCGATTCCTATGAGCTCAGACAACACTGCGATTAGCGTCCTGACAAAGGAACTGTTTGGAAGCATCGCCGAGAACATCGCCATCCTCGTTGGCCAGCGCATGGATATCGGCGAAATTCAGAACGATGTTGTTCCGGGGCGAATCGCCGGGAAGGGCGGTGTCCACATCTCTTTCCGCCTCGGATTGGCAAAGGGCGAGAATCGCGGTCACGGCTGCCTTCTCATGCCTCTACCTGAGGCAATCGCCTTGGCGAGCTACTTGCTCATGATTCCCGATAGCGTCATCGCCGGGTCTCGCAAGGAGACGGACATCGACGAGGAGATGAAGGATGCGATGTTAGAGTTGGCTAACTTCGTCGGCGGAGCGGTCGATGAGGCCTACCGCGAAACGGGTGCCGAGGGGATCTCTGTACGATCCCTCGGTTGCCAGGGCGTGCGGGAAGATACGCCGCCCTTCTTCCCTCACGAAGAGGGGGTCGACCTGATCGTTGGCAAGGCTAGCGCCAAGATCAGCGAGTATCCGGAGTTTGAGATACTCATCATGGTGCCCAAGAGTGGCTGGTTGGGCGGTAAGTCCTAGAAGGCGTTGCTCAGGTTGATCGTGCAGGGATCTGTGTTCTCAAGGCAAGTCTGTGACGCGTGAGTAACCGGGCTGGGATTCGTATCCGGATCATCCTGAATGATCGCCGTGATCGTACTCGTGGCCCCAGTCGTGCCCGTAACTGCCAAGGCCGCTGAACTACCCGCTGCGCGGGTCGCATCGACGGTCCAGGGTAGAACCGGAGTGTTCAAAGTTACCGTTGCTCCATCGGTGTCCGTGTACATCACTTGAGTGACAACGGAATTTACACCTGTCTCTGAAACGATATACGTGATGTCGTGAGTCACAGTAGTGACGCCCGGATCAGTTTTGTTTGTGCAACCGGCAAGTGAGAGGGACGTGACTAGTGCTAGAAGTGTGAGGGCGGATTTCATGGCTGTGTGGGGCTCAGAATGGATAGGAGCGAGGCTATCGCCTACTCAGTTGTGCGTCAACGTGATTCGAGTCACGTGGCAATTCGAGTTCGATTGGCTCAAAACCGGGAGCTTCTACGATCACGACCGTTTTACCGGACGAGAGGAGGTTGAGTTCGATTCCACCGAACTCATCCGCGCATGCGGCGGGTATGTATACGGAAGATATGGTCGTTGACGTGGAGCTCGAGGTCGATCCATTATCGAAGGCCAAGCGCTCGTCGCGCAAACTTGCGCATGCGCTGGAAATAGGCAGGCCAAGTGTGTCGCGAACAGTGAGCTGGTAGGTGCTGCCTGTAGGAGCCAAGGAAACCTGGAACTGCTCCCCAGATCGCAGAGCAAGGGCTTGCGCAGATTGCCAGCGTCCACCCCCTTCTGCACAGATAGTGAGAAGATAGGTCGACTCACGCAATCCCTCGAAAGTGAAGGCGCCGCGAGAGTCGAGGGCAACACGCGCAAGTAGTTCTGCGCTGTTGATTTCTCGTAACTCGGCTGCGCAAGCATTACCGATTGGCCAGGCCAGTCTGCCGCGGATCGTTGCTGCTGGAAGCGCTCCGACCGACAATCGCTGCTCTTCGTTGACTTTAATTTCGAACTGGGCCCCGTGGTCGTGACCTTGCTTAGAACCGCCTTCCGGGGCTTTTCTGCGGCCATTGTTAGGGATCAGAGACCAGGAGGCTTCCCACAATCCGGGAGCCAAGGCCCCCAATTGCAAGTCGGCTCCGGCCTCAATTACCAGTCGCATTTGACTGGCCGGCGCGGCGGAGATCTCTTGAAGATCGAGGATCAGCGAGGCGTTTGCGGAAGATGTAATAATCAGCGTTCCTGAAGGCAGCGCCCGTAGGGTGAGCTGGCCATCAAGCGTGTCCACCGGATGAGTTTCAAAACGGTGAACAGCATGTTCGGCGGTTACTGCCAAGGGTGCTGTCGTGGCAGAAGAGAATTCAGCTTCGCCTTCTTTGTTCGTTTGGCGGGATTCAAGCGCGCGCGGTTCTCCGCGCGGCATCAGGACAACTCTTACATTGTCCAGCGGGTGGTGCTCGGCGTCTTCAACCCGAATCAAGACTCGTCTTGTGGCTGCAAGGCGCAGAATCAGAGGCTCGTCTGTCCCAACGGTCACATTGTGCGCTTCGAGGGAGCCGTGGGGGCCACTTACCCAGAGGCTGATGTCTCCGGGCTCCAGGTTGCCGATTTCAAATTCCCCGTTGGGGCTGACTTCCAGCTGCCGCCTGACAGGTCGCAGACCCTGTGTGTTGTAGTGGACGATGCTGAGAGAAGCTGCTTGACCTCGGTTGTCGAGGACTCGACCCCGAAGCGTTGACGGGGCCCGAAGTTGAATGGTTGCCGGTAGGCTCGTGCCCAGGTCGCCGTTCCAAGTGAGATAGTCTGGATGCTCAACCGTAAAGCTAGCGGGGCCACGGCTATCGACCGTTATCTCGAATCGCCCGTCATCGTGGGAGATTTTGCTGCTGCTTGCGTTCAGGCAGCGCGTTAAATACGTCATTCTCCAGGGCGTAACTCTGGCACCAGCGAGGGGCTTGCCGGAGGGGTCCAGGACCTGGCCCTCGATGGACCGGCCGGGCAGCTCAGGACTCGGGGTCTCTTGGGCTGAGAGGCCTACTCGGGATTTGAGGATCTGGGCGCCTGGTTGGGCGGGGGCTCGCTCGGGCACGGGAGCGGGCCAGAATGCAACTTCCAAAGAATTGTCTTCTTGACGAGCTCCAAGCGTCGAAATCGAGCTGGTAGGCCTGAGCCCAGTTAGATCTCTAGCTTCCCTGGTGGTCGGGCGGATCAAATAGATCGACCCAGAGACCGCAAACAGGCTGAGCGCGACGATTCCTGCGGTTAGCTTCATGCTTTTCCGCTTGCTAGCAACGGTTGCTAGACAAGCTTCTCGCAGAGATCGGCCATCGGGCGACCCTGCCTGGATGGCTCAAATTCTCCCGTCCCGCATCTGCACACCTTGCGGGATCGTTTGTATCGATTAAGGTGGACCAGAGCTCGTGTTGGCCGCATCGGGCTCAAAGGTCGTTCTTCAATTCGGTTCGTATGCATCAGTCTCGCAACTTTTGGCCGATACTCGCCCTGACGGTCTATCTCGGGCTCCGGGGGGTAATCCTGGTCAGCAGCTTTGACCAGGTCTCCCTGCCGGCATTTGAGCTCTCACCGATGGGAGTCATCGCGCAAGTTGCCTCTACGGGCTGGCGTGGCGCTCCGCTCGTTACCTACTACGACAATTGCGGTGGACACTTGGCCGTCGGTTTGATGGCGGCGCCGTTGTTCAAGGTCTTTGGGCCGAGCTACATGGCGTTGAAGTTGGTGCCTTTGATTCTTGGGGCAATCGACTTGCTGTTGATTTGGAGTATCGCGCACCAACTGTTCGGCAAGCGTGCGGCCATTGTCGCGAGCTTTGCCTTCTGTCTTGGGGCGCAGACCTTGGTCGTTTACTCACTGCTGGTGAAGGGCAACCACTTTGAGGGCATTAGCCTGCAACTCCTCGCGACTTGGTGTTGGGTACGCGGATATCGGAGCATCGCTTCAAGATCTTGGTGGGCTGCGGCCGCCTTAGTCGCCGGAGCGTCCATTTCGTTCTACTTCGGATCGATCCTCTGGATTGCCCTGCTAGCACTCACGCACCTCATGGTCCGCGGGCGCAAGGTCGGGTCGATTGAGTTCGGGCTCGGTTGCCTGCCCTTTGCTTTGGGGTTAGTGCCAGCGTTCTTGATTCAATTTTTTACCGGGCGGCCTTCCACCTTCTTGGACCGGCTCGCGCAGATCGACGGGGCCGGGCAACGATTGATCGCTATGTTCACCGAGCACTTGCCGCAAGCGGCAGGATTTAGCTCTGTTGGTGCGATCGATGGCGAGCTAGCCAGTGCTCTTTTCTTGTTCCTATTTCTTGGCGCTTGGGGCCTTCTACTCTTCGTGCACATCTCCCGCAGCAAGCGAGCGGAGCCGGGGGGATCTCGAGATCTGAGCCGCTTGAAGAGCTTTGCTCTCTTCCCTTTTCTTGCGTACTTGCCGCTCTTCACCCTGTCCTATGCCTTGAGTTCTGCAAGGTTCGATTACTACGCGCCGCCAGTGGAAGTGGGTCGCTATCGATACTTGGTTCTGCACTTCGCACTCTCAAGCGTGTTGTTTGGAGCGCTTGCAGCTTGGGCGTCAGAGATGCGAGTTTTTTTGCTGCGCTTTTTAGGAACGACCGTTGCCATTTTGCCAATCGCGCTCGGAGCCTTCTTCGCCTTGGCTCAAGTGGATTGGAGCTTCTCCCACTTTGGTCGCGGCTTCTACTACGCTGGCTATGATTACGCGGATGCGGCACGACCACTTCTGCGTGATGGGCGGCGCGAAAAGGGCACAAGGATCCTCTCTTGGGACTTCCCGCGTTTGCTGAAGGAGTTGGATGGATTTGAAGGCGTCGATCGCGAACGGGTTGCTTTCGGTTTGGGACGCGAAATGGCCCGAGCGCAGGTCTTCGAGGGTGACAAGAACCGACGACCTGACTTTGACTTGGAGCGGATCTTGGATCCGTTTCCCGAGGAGTTACGTCCGAGTCTCGCACGCGGGGTGGGGTCCACGCTGATGAGCGAGCCGCGATTCCGGAATGGACTGAAAAGTACCCTGGAGAGAATCCTGTCTGAGTCTCCGCAGTACGCGGGATTTGTCGCGGAGGGGCTTTCGAGCCCTGAGCGTGGAATCCTGGCGCGAGTTACCAAAGGCCTGTTGAGCACCAGCCAAAAGCAAAGTGGGCGAGTTCCGGCGAAGCTGCATGTTCCTTGGCGCCGCGGCCAGGGCGCCGTTTGTGGGGAACTATTAGGGCGAGGATTTGCGGCTGACAGAAAAGCTGTCAGCGAATTTCTCGTGCGCATCCCACCAGCCGCTCGAGAAGCGTTTTGGGCAGGAACTGAGCAGGCATGGAATCGCTCGCCACGAAATGGAGAGGTCTTTGCTGCAGAGCGCGGTGGCTTGGAAGTTAGAGAGCTGGCGAAGTAGTGTAGGCCCTAATTATGTCGATCCCCTTCGAAGAGAATTCTAGCTCAGCACCCAAGCCCAGGATGAGCGGACGTGCACGACTCTTGGTGAGTTTGATGGCTCCTCTCGTCGGTGTCCTATTTGCCGAGGTCTACGTTCGTGGTACTGGGCTGGCTGCGATTCCTATGCCTCGCATCCAAGGCGCCGTGTTCGCAAGTGTGAGCGACCCCTTGTTGCTGTATGTGAATAAGCCCAACGCAAAGAAGGTGATTCATTACGACGATGGCCCGGGGAAGCGCTGGAGTGTCACCATGGAGAGCAACGCGAATCGATTTCGAGGGCCTGAAGTTTCCTTGGAGAAACCTGAGGGAACGACACGCGTCGCGTGCCTCGGCGATAGCCACACATGGGGTGAAGGCGTTGAGTTTAGCGAGTCCTGGCCCGCTCAATTACAAGGATTTGCACAGCCGAACGTGGAGGTCATGAACTGCGGCGTCAACGCTTATGACACCTTGCAAGAGGTTCTCTGGTACGAGCGCTTTGTCGAGAAGTTCGATCCTGATGTAGTCGTGATTCAGTACTTCTCAAACGACGTTGCTGCGCGCGGCCTAGGTAAATTGGGGGGCAAAGCAGAAAAGGATTCTTGGGTTTCCTTGACCCACCCCAGGCGCAAAGGAACCGTCGGGTTTCTGCGTGAGCGTTTGGTCTCAATGGACACTCTTTTTGACCGCATCTACCGTTGGCGTTCCCTTAGAGCCCGTCAGGATTCGTGGACTTCGCGCTACACCGAGGAAGGTGTCGGTTGGCGCCGCGTGCGCGACGGCTTGCTGCGCTTGCGTGATCGCTGCGCGCGTGATGAACGCGAGTTCTATGTTGCGCTCTTTCCCTATTTGGTTCCCGAGGGGGATGGCTTCGCGTCCCATGACGTACTGGAGATCACAGCCGACTTCTGCCGTGAAAACGGAATGAAAGTCTTCAACGGCGAGCCTTCCTTGCTCGCGGTCCTTGACCGGGAAGATCCCGGCGCGTTGCGTGTTTCGCTAAATGACTTCCACGCAAACGGGACTGCCTACGCCGCTTTCTCGCGCGAGCTAGCAGCGTGGCTGGCTACAGAGGGTCTACCCTTTCGAAGCGAGTGAGCTAGAGCAGGTTCTTGCCGGCGGCCAGTCCCAGAGGCGCAACTTCGTCAATGCGTTGCAAGGTCGCAGTGTCCAGCTCAATTTCTATCGCTTGCGCATTCTCCAGAACCCGTTCCGAACGGCGGGTGCCGGGAATTGGAATGACGCCATCTTGATGCAGGAGCCAGGCTAGCGCGAGTTGTGCGCTGTTGATTCCGAGTTCACTCGCCAGACCGAGCAAGGGCTCGTAGTTGGCGGCGTTGGCTTTCAGATTCTCACTGTCGAAGCGTGGATTGAAATTGCGCAAGTCATGCTTGCCCATTTTGCTCGGCGCGCCCGTCAAGAAACCCGAGCCCAAAGGGCTCCAAGCGACCAGCGTCGTGCCAAGTTCGCGCGCGGCCGGCAGTAGTTCCTCTTCCGCTTCACGTCGCCAAAGCGAGTACTCATATTGAACGGCAGCAATCGGATGGACAGCATTGGCGCGCCGTAATTCATCTGCCGTTACGTTGGAGAGTCCCAGTTGCCGAACCTTGCCCGCTTTCACAGCGTCCGCCATCGCGCCAACCGTTTCCTCGATCGGTGTCGAGGGGTCTGCGTAATGTGCGTACCAAAGGTCAATGCAGTCGACGCCCAAGCGTTCGAGGCTGTTGTCGAGACAAGTCATTGCATACTCGGGCGTGCCGTTGATGCGAACGTTGAAGCCCCAACCCGTTTCAATCTCAGTCCAGCGCGGGCCCTTGTCAAATACGATGCCGAATTTGGTGGCAATGTATGGCGTTGCAGGTGAGCTAGCGATTGTCTGACCGATCAAGCTCTCATTGCTTCCGTTGCCGTAAGCGTCGGCGGTATCGATCATCATGCCGAGATCGAAAGCTTGCTTGAGCGTGTCGGGGCCGCTGCCCTCTTCGGGCCGCCCGTAGTAGCCGGCCAGCGCCATTGCACCATAACCCACGCGATGAACTTGTGGCCCGTTTTGGCCGACAGTGCATTTTTCATTCATGACTAGATTAAGTCCTGTAGGCGCTTCAATTCGATGAGCGCTTGCAAGGGTGTCATTTCATCCAGCTTGAGCTGTTTGAGGTCGACTTCAATACGGCTTGGCGCAGCGGCGAATAGCGAAAGCTGCTGGTTGGCAGCTGCTTGTACCGGGGCACCCTCACTGTTCGCGATACGAGGGGCTAGCCCCTCTGAATCATCTTCGATGTCGTTCAAGATATCGCGAGCACGATCGAGAAGCTCCTGTGGTACGCCAGCTAGGCGAGCAACATGAATGCCATAAGAGCGATCGGTTCCACCTTCGATGATTTTGTGCAGGAAGACGATCGAGTCCTCCCATTCGCGGACAGCCACGCAGCGATTGTTGACCCCGGTTAATCGCACGGCCAAGTCCGTCAACTGGTGGTAGTGCGTGGCGAACATCGTTCGTGCGCCGATTTTTTCGTGGATGTGTTCGATGATTGCCCAAGCAAGTGCCAAGCCATCGAAGGTGCTCGTGCCGCGTCCCACTTCATCGAGCACAATCAATGACTGCTTGGTCGCATTGTTCAAGATGTTGGCTATTTCGATCATCTCGACCATGAAGGTCGAGGCGCCACGCCCGATGTCGTCAGCCGAGCCAATGCGTGTGAAAATGCGATCGACCACGCCGATGTGTGCCTTCGCTGCCGGGACAAAGGATCCGATCTGCGCCAGGAGCGTGATCAGTGCTGTTTGTCGAATGTACGTCGACTTACCAGACATGTTCGGTCCGGTCAGGATTGTGACCACCTTGTCCGAACCGTTGAGCTCGCTGTCGTTTGGCACGAAAGCTTCAGCTCCCGGCAAAACCTCGATCACGGGGTGACGGCCATCTTCGATTTGAAGTAATTCGCCGTCGTCGATCGTGGGCGCCACATACCGATTGGTCGCGGCAACTTGAGCGAGGCTTGCCAAGGTGTCGATCTTTGCCAAGGCTCGCGCCGTATCGAGGATGCGCCGCACCTCTGCCGAAACCTCTGTGCGCAACTCATTGAAGATTGCGTACTCCATGTCGTGCGAGTGCTCTTCAGCCTTCAACACTTTGCTCTCAAACTCTTTGAGCTCGGGTGTGATGAAGCGCTCCGCAGTCTTGATCGTTTGCTTGCGGATGTAGTTCTCGGGAGCCTTGTCCGCCTGACCGCGTGGAATCTCGATGAAGTACCCGAAGACCGAGTTGTAGCCGATCTTGAGCCCGCTAATTCCTGTGCGCTCGGTCTCCTCGGCTTGAAAGCGTGCCATCCATGCCTTGCCATCGCCCGCGATTTGAAGCAACTCGTCGAGTTCCGCGGAGTAGCCGCGCCGAACCAGGCCGCCTTCTTTTAGGGTCGGCGGCGGATCGTCAACTAGGGTGCGCCGAATGCGACTGACTACATCGTCCAAGGGGTCGAGATCTTCGCGCAATTGGGTCAGCGCCTCCGAGTAGACGTTTCCGAATTTCTCCTTCAGCGGTCGGACCGGTTCGAGAGATGAAGCCAAGTACACCAAGTCTCGACCGCTCCCGCGCCCGGTAGACAATCGCGAGACGAGTCGTTCAATGTCGCGGACTTCGCCAAGCAGCGCGCGCGCGTCTTCACGCAAGAAGGGCGAACCCTCGAACTCGGCTACGCCTTGTTGGCGGTACATGATGGATTGCACGTCGCGCAGTGGACTAAGTAGCCACTCGCGCAAAAGCCTACCGCCCATCGGCGTCGAGGTTTGGTCAATGGTGGAAAGCAAGGTGCCTTCCGTGCGGCCGTCCCGCTGTGTTTGGACCAGTTCAAGGCAAGATCGCGTGGCCCGATCGAGTACGAGTTGGTTGGACGAGTCCACCATTTCGATCGAAAGAATGTGGTCGCAGGCGCCGCGCTGAGTTTCTACGACGTATTCGATCAGGGCTCCCGCTGCGGGAATTGCGCGTGAGCCTTCTTCGAGGCCGTAGCCTTCGAGGGTTGCCACTTTGAAGTGCTTGTGCAGCGCGCGCTCTGCAGTCTCCGAGTCGAAGCGCCAAACGTCGCGATCGGTCAGCCGCGGTCCGAACTGCTTTTGCAATTCTGCCGTGATCTCGGGCTCTTCGCCGGCCAAGTCCGGGCACCACAAGATTTCGGCGGGAGCGATGCGTGCTATTTCGTCGAGCAGGTCTGTCGTCGGGACTTGCGTTGCATAGAAGCGGCCCGTGGAGAGATCCACCCACGACAGACCGCTGCGGTCGCCGCGCAGCCATAGGCTTGCCAGGTAATTGCTAGCGCGCGCGTCGAGGGCGTTCTCTTCGGTCAACGTACCAGGCGTAACGACGCGCACGATACCTCGGTCAACGATGCCTTTAGTGGTGCGTGGATCGCCAAGTTGCTCGCAGATGGCGACCTTGTGTCCGAGCTTGACTAGACGCAAGAGGTACGTCTCCATCGAGCGCACCGGGACGCCTGCCATGGCGATTGCGTCGGCACCCTTTGAGCGAGCCGTCAGCGAAATACCCAACTCCTTGGCAGCCAGCTTGGCATCGTCGTGGAACAACTCGTAGAAGTCGCCCATGCGGAAGAAGAGCAGAGCGTCCGGCTGCTCTTTTTTGGCTCGCCAGAACTGCACCATCATCGGCGACTGCTCTTTGGCCTTATTCTTGGTCTTGTCGGTGCCCGCAGGCTTTCCGGCAACGAAAACGGTCTTCTTCGGCATAGGGGAGGGAGGCTGGACGAGGGGCGCGCGAGCGCTGAGTGTAACCGTTCCGCGCATTGGCTTGCAGCGCTCGTCCGGGCGTGTTGTCCTTGGTGACCCATCTTTCGCAGGATCTGAACTCACCGCCGTAAATGGCCATCCATCAACTCACAAATTGCAGCCTGGGCTGCCGTGTCCTCAGCCTTCTCTGCCTGACCCTTGGGGCTTGTCAATCCACGGATTCGCCCCCTGGCGAACCCGGTCTGCCGGTCGAGTATCGGGACGGCCAAAGCTACGAGGAACCGTCCAAGGACTTCAGCGTCGAGAGTCACCTCTCTCAGCTGATTGGATCTTCGAAGGTCGTCGACGGCTATCGGGTTGTGAAACTCGAGCTCTGCAATCAGGCGGACGAGGCCTTGTCCTTCGCTTACAGCGTCGAGTGGCTTGACCGGGGTGGTCAGGCTGTGATGCATCGCGAAGCTGTTTGGACACCTTTGGTTATCGCCGCCGGAGAGCGTGCGCCGGTCGAGTTTCGCGCGCCGTCTCCGCTTGCCGATTCTTGGCGTTTGCGCGCGGCGATCTTGCCGAAGTAGCTAGCTATTCGCTAAATGCGTCCGGTTCTAGACCGAAGGCTCTTGCGATAATTAGGCCGATTTCAAGACAGTCGGCGGAGAATCTCTCCTGGCCGGCGTCAAGCGCACGAACTCTCGCTACGACTTCATCGTGCAGCCCGGGGTCGTCTTGGCGAACTTCAATTGGCGTAGGTTGGGAGCGTAAGTGCCCGACTTTGACCTGCGGGAAGCTCCGTTGGCGTGCGTCTCGAAACATCGAACGGTGCCAAGCCGTGGCGACGGGCGAATTGAGCAGAGCCACGAGGAACTCCGGTTCGAGGCCCGGCACGTGGCGCGCTGCCAACAGACTGTTGCGGAAGTAACCCGGCCTCTTGTGCAGAGCGGCGAGCGGCCGATCTGCGGTTTGACGTAAGAGCACGGGGAAGGACTGGTACTTCTCCAGGGCGGAGATTCGGAAGCGATGTTCGGCGTCACGCTCGAGATCGAGGCGCAGATGCAGCTTTGCAGGTGCCAGATCGTAGGCCGCTAAGTCTGCCCCGCGGCGGAGGCTGGCGCAATTTCCACGAGCCTGCTCCTGCACGAGTAGCTTGGAGGAATTTCCCGTGTGAACTCCCGGATCCCCAAAGGTCCCGGGCGGGAGTTTCTTGAAGCGCTCCAGGTGCCGCAAGAGGTCGGATTTCGGGTGCGTGCCCGGGCCCAAAAGCTGTCCAGAGCCTGGGGAGAGGCTGAGTATGATCGACGGCTCCAGGATCCCTGGGAATGCCTTCTCCCCCAATTCCTCGGGTTCGCAGGATTGGTGGACGAACTTCGAGATCGCTTCCCGCAGTGGCCCGTAGCGCTCAAGTTCTAGTATGGAGCCGGGCATGAGCAGGCGCGCCGACAACCTCTCTTCGGCGCAGTGGGCAGCGATTCGCTGCAAGAAAGCCCCCTGTAGGGATGGCCAGCCCCCCGGCCCCCGGCGGGCCAGGTTTTCCTCGGAACGTGACCTGTGGCGTCCGGAAAAGGACAGCCAGGGTGGATTGGCGATCACCGCTGACTCGGACTTCCAGGGGGTCAAAGGGCTCAAAGCATCCGCGCAGATGATATTTTCTGCCAGTTCTCTGGGATCGAGCTTTGCGGCACTAGCCAGCCGTTCCAGGGCTAAGAGCCGTCGCTGGGGGTTGATTTCGATGCCATACAGACCGCGAGCCTCCTCAGCTCCGCCGCCTCTCAGCTCCAAAGCAGCCAGAAGGAGGGCGCCGTCGCCGCAGGCTGGATCTAAGAGCGCTGGCCCGCCGCAGGCCATTGGCGCCGAAAAGGGCTCTGCCAGCCGCCTGGCCAGCCCCTCTGGAGTGAAAACCACGCCCCCGTGGCTTCCAGGTCGCTTTCCTTGCTGATTCTCCTCCATAGCCCTCACGGTAGCCTCTCTAGAGAGGGATTCACAAAGATCTGGGGTTCGCGCTCACAATAAGAGATTCGCTGCGTTCGATAAGAGCGCCCGAGCCGCTCAGGTTTGACGTAGGAAGAAACAAAGAAGCAATTCGTTGGCCAGGAGCTTGAAGCACTCCCCCAGCTAGATCCAGGCCCGCCCAACAGCGGGCCTGGATTGAATTTGTACAGGCTGTTTTTGGGGCTCAGCTATTTTTTTGAGCCAACTGGGTTCGGTTCCCGAGGCGCTACGGCTAAGGATGTGCGCGACCAAAAGTTGCGCAGGGTTCCAACCCTTCTCGATGCTTTCGGATCCGCTGGGATGCTCGCCTGGCGGATCCGGTCTTTTAACCGCGCGGTTTATCAGAACAGCAAAGGGCCGCGTCGTTCCTGGGTGGTCAGTAGCTACCATGCGTTAATGGCCTTCTATCTAGTCACCGGCGGCGCCGGCTTCATCGGATCTCACATCACCACCGCTCTCCTGGGACGTGGGGACCGCGTTCGGATCCTCGACAACCTCTCCTCGGGCACGGTCGATAATTTCATCGGAACGGAAATCGGCGAACTCGGGAGCGGCGCACCGATCGAGCTCTTGGTCGGAGACATCAAGGACGCTAGCGCTTGCAAGAAGGCGTGTGATGGCGTTCACGGTGTATTTCACGAGGCTGCGCAAGTTTCTGTTCCGCGCAGCGTCGAGGCTCCGGAAGAGAGTTATGCGGTCAATGTGACCGGGACGCTGAATGTGCTCGAGGGTGCCCGGGCAGGTGGAGCGAAGCAGGTTGTCTTCGCCGCCTCTTCCGCTGCTTACGGCGAAAGCGAGAGCTTGCCGAAGATCGAAACGATGCACACGGACCCGGTCAGCCCCTACGCCTCGGGCAAGGTGGCTGCCGAGCAGCTGATGAAGGTCTGGGGGCGCTGCTACGGGCTGAAAACCGTTTGCCTGCGCTACTTTAACGTTTTCGGCCCGCGCCAGGTGGATGACTCGCCTTACACCGGTGTTATTGCCTTGTTCGTGCGCGCCCTGCTCGAAGGCCGCGCGCCGCGCATCTACGGTGACGGCGAGCAGACCCGGGACATGACCTACATCGACAACGTGGTCGAGATCAATCTGCGAGCAATGTCTGCGGATCTAGCTGCGGGAACCGTGATCAACGTCGGTGGCGGACAACGGATCACGATTAATCAGCTCTATGGGGCGATCGCGGAGGGCTTGGGCTCAAACCTGAAGCCCGAATACGTGCCCGAACGGCCAGGAGACGTAAAGCACAGCCTGGCCTCGGTGGAAAAGGCCAAGGTTCTCTTGGATTGGGCTCCCGGCACCGATTGGCGCGCTGGTTTGGCTCAGACCCTGGTTTGGTATCGCGAACGCTTCGAGGCTGCGGGCAAGAAATAGCCAGAGCTTGGTCAGGGAGTCCTTGTCCGTATTGCAGGATCCAGGGCGCGGCGCTACCCTCGCCGCCTGAATTCCGGGCGAATGAGTTTTATTGTACGTCCAACCAACACCAGCAAAACGACCCCCCGCGTCGGGGTAGCGATATGGATATTCGCCAAGATCTCGAGGACCTATTCGGCCTGAATAACGTCGACTACAAGGTCAATCAATCCAAAGAGGAACTGTTTCACGAGGCTATCGCTAACGATCGCGGTCGGACCCGTATGGACGGACCCGATGATGATCAGAAAGCCTTCCCGACCAAGCTGGGAATAGACGGTCCTCTCGTTTTCTATACGGACCCGACTTGTACCGGTCGTCCCGTTCAAGACACCTTCGCCGTTGCGTGGCCCGACACCGAGGAGCGCATCTGGTGGAAGAACGACTTCAAGAAGTTCGATCCCGACAAGTTCGAAGCGTTGGTCCAGCGCGCCGCGGCGCACTTGAACGAACGTGGCAAGAGCCTCTACGTTAAGGAAACTTACTGCGGTAACGATCCGAGTTACGCAGTGCCCTATCGCTTCGTCGGTGAGTACGCGACCCACGCGCTCTTCGCTCACAACATGTTCCCCAAGGGGATCGAAGGTGTGAAGAACGAAGTCGATAAGCGTTGGACCCTGCTCAACGTGCCCTCCTTCCGTTGCGACCCGGAGCGCGACGGAACCTTCTCCGAGCGCATCGTTGTTGCGGACTTCAAGCGCCGCATGGTGCTCGTCCTTGGTCGCGCCGATTACTGCGGCGTGAACAAGAAGACGATGTTCACTGCGATGAATTACTTGCTGCCGGACTTGGGTCACATGTCGATGCACTGCTCTGCCAACATTGGCAAGCGCGGTGACGGCGCGATCCTCTTCGGCCTCTCTGGTACAGGCAAGACAACGCTCTCGGCTGATCCGGAGCGCTTGCTAATCGGTGATGACGAGCACGCCTGGACTAACAATGGCGTTTCCAACTTGGAAGATGGTTGTTACGCCAAGTTGATCGATCTCAATAAGGAAGCCGAGCCGGTGATCGCCGCTGCGCTTTCGATGCCGGGAACTTTGATCGAAAACGTTCCGCCGCTTCCTGGCAAGCGCATGGAGGACACCGACCCCCAGGACTTGGACCTCACGGATACATCGATCACCGAGAACACGCGCTTCTCATACCCCTTGACCGCCAACCCGAACGTAGCTGATGGAGCTCAAGGCCCCGCGCCGGAGACGATCGTGCTCTTGACGGCTGACGCTTTCGGCGTTCTTCCGCCGGTGTCGATTCTGTCGTCGAAGGAGGTCATGTACCACTTCGTGCAGGGATTCACCGCGAAGCTAGCAGGCACTGAGGTCGGCATTACAGAGCCTAAAGCGGCCTTTAGCTCCTGCTTTGGTGCTCCCTTCATGGCGCACTTCCCCTCTGTCTACGCCCAGCGACTGGCGGAGAAGATGGAGGCTACGAACGCTCGTTGCATCCTGCTCAACACTGGTTGGGGCGGAGGTCCTTACGGAGTTGGTAAGCGCATCTCGATTCACGATACGCGCGCTCTGCTCAACGCCGCCCTCGAAGGCAAGTTGCACGAAGAAGGCGCGGAGTACGATACGCACTCTGTCTTCGGAATGAAGATGCCCAAGTCTTGCCCCGGCGTGGACTCGAACATCTTGAACCCGAGGAACACCTGGGAAGATAAGGCTGCCTACGACACAGCCGCCGAGAAGCTGTGCGGGATGTTCCGCAAGAACTTCGAGGACAAAGGCTTTGCCAAGCTTGGCATCGAGCCTGTGATGTAAGTCGCGCCCGACAAGGGCATCGATACGAAAAGAGGGGGAGGTTGCCGCATGGCACCTCCCCCTCTTCTTATTCAGCGACTGGCTGCAAGCTCAGTCGTCGAGAATCGGAATTTCCTTTCCAGCGGGGCCCGGAGGCGCCGCGCTCGGGTTTGTCTTCAGCTCTTCCTTCCACGCGATCATGCGCGCCTTGGCACTCTCAGTCTCGGCTTCCTCGACCTTGCCCAAGCGCATGTAGAACATCGAGAGGCTGGTGTGAGCGAAAGAGTCGTTCTTGTCGAGTTTGACAATCTTCAACCCCGACTCAACAGCCTCTTCGAGAAGGCCCGCATGCATTTGAGCCATAGCCAAGCCATGCAGTCCGTCGGTCCAATCGGGGTCCTCGGCAAGAGCTGCCTTGTACGCAACGATGGCTTCGGTGTGTTTGTTTTCGCCGTAGAGCTTCAAGCCCTCGCGGTAGTGTTCCACTTTCTTTGACATGCTGGCGCGTGTGCTTTGAAAACTCGGGGTCTACTCGTCGTCCATTCCGAGGATCTTGCGACCCTCTTCGGAGATCGCGTGGGGAGACCATTCCGGCTCCCACACGATGGTGACTTCTGTTTCCTCGATTCCATCGAGCGTGTTGCAACGACGGCGAACCATATCGGGAATGGCTTGGGCCTCGGGGCACGACTTCGAGGTGAGAGTCATGTTGATCTTGCAGATGCTCTCTTCGATCACGAGATCGTAGATGAAGCCGAGATCGACAATGTTCACGGGAATCTCGGGGTCGAAGACTTGCTTCAGTTCGGTGTACACTTCGTCAGTCGTGACCATGATGGACAGGTGTCTGTTTGTTCTGGGTGTCTGGAGAGCTCGAGAAGGTCGAGCCAGGTTCCCTTAGTCTATCAGTTCTTCGGAGCTCAATGGGGTGCGGCCTTTTTGTGAAATCCCGCCAAAGCAATGATTCAATACCAAGGCTCCGTATTCCGCCCGCCTTCAGAAGCGGACAGTCTTATCCTGCAAGCGACTTTGGGCTGCAGCTACAATCGCTGCACCTTCTGTGCGATGTACCGCGATAAGAAGTTCCGTGTGCGCTCCTTGGAGGAGCTCAAGGCTGAGATTGCTTGGGCCTCCGAGAACCTGGGTGGCGTCCGTAAGGTGTTCCTGGCGGACGGAGATGCCCTTATCGCCAAGGCGAGCTTCTTGGCGGAGCTTCTGCGCGAAATCAAGAGTGCCTTGCCCGGATTGAAGCGAGTCAGCTGCTACGCGTCCCCGCAAGCCCTGCAAGTGCGCACAGTGGAGGAGATGCGCGAGCTGAAAGAGTTGGGGTTGACCCAGTACTACCTCGGAATCGAGAGCGGCCACGATCAGGTCCTCAGCGACTTAGACAAGGGCGTCGACGGCAAGGAAATGGTCCATGTTGGGCGGAAGGCCCAGGAGGCAGGTGTCAAACTATCCACGATGGTCCTTCTGGGCGCCGGCGGGCGCAAGTTGTCGCGCGAGCATGCACAGCAGTCGGCCAAGGTCGTCTCTGCGATCAACCCGCGCTTTGTTTCGACCCTGGTGATGACGCCGGTGGAGAATACGCCCCTCTGGGATTCCGCCCAGCGCGGAGAGGTCGACGAGCTAACGCCGATCGAATTGGCGGCGGAACTGCGCGAGTTTATTTCGCACCTGGAACTCAATGGATCGATCTTCCGCTCTAACCATGCGAGTAATTACCTGACCCTTGCGGGGAACTTCCCACGCGACAAGCAGGCCATGGTGGGGGCTCTCGACGAAGCTTTGGCCCATCCAGACCGCGCCCCCTTCCGACCAAAGTGGGCGCGCGGCTTGTAGCTCGCCGCAAACTTGCGTGATCGAGTGGTGAGGAGGCGGCTGTCTCGATAACCTGGCGGCTCCGAGCTTTCGAGCCAATCCTCAACTACTCATCCCATGAGCTTCGTCTTTCGACTAAGCGCAACCCTGGCCGCAAGTTTGGCCCTGGTTGCGAGTGCGAATTCACAATCGCCTCCGGCATCACAACCGACCGCTATTTCCAACGTTCGGCTGGTGAACGATGTGGATGCGCCGCGCGTCTCGATTCTGTTGCGCAACGGCCGGATCGTGAAGGTCCTTGATGCGGGCATGGATTTGCCGGCTGCCTATCGCCAAATCGATGGAGAGGGCGGCTTGGCGCTACCCGCCTTCATCGACGGTTTCTCAACGGCTGGTGTTTCTACTCCGGCGCCAGTGAGTAAGAAGGACGCGATGTCCGAGCTCGACGGCAACGTGCATGCTGGGATGCGTGAGGCCAATCGCAAAGGACTGCAGCCGGCACTGGATGTGCTGACTGTACTCGAATTGTCAGAGTCCGACCTCGAAGGTTATCGCGAGCAAGGTTTTGCTGCGGTTCACAGCAACGCATCGGGCGAAATCCTCGCTGGTCAAAGCTGCGTTGTGAGCTTGGCTGATGGAGCTCTGCGCGACCGAGTCGTGGCGAGCGAGATCTACCAAGCTGCTGCCCTGCGGGCATCGGGTGACGGCTATCCCTCGACCCTGATGGGCTATCTCTCGCATTTGCGCCAATTCTTTCTAGATGCGCGCCGGCATGCCTTGCGTCTCAATCGTTACGGCAAACAAAATACGGATCGCCGCCCGCCGCACGATCCGGACCTCGAATCGATGTCTGCGATCTTCGGGCACAAGCAACGCATCGTCTGTCACGCTGATTCTGCTCGAGACATACGCCGATGGATGAAGTTTGCCAAGGCGCAAGACGTCCAAATCGCAATCTCTGGAGGGCGCGAAGCTTGGATGGTTGCTGCGGAGTTAGCCGAAGCCAAGATCCCGGTATTTCTCAGCTTAGATTGGGGCGACGAGGTTGACGATCCGGACGAGGACGAGGAAGCGGACGAGGAAGCGGAAGGTGACGAAGAAGCAAGCGCCGACGAAACATCCGGCGAGCCCGAGGAGGAAGTCGTCGTAGTCGAAGTTGAAAGCGATGAGTTTCAAGCGAAGGACCTTGAGCCCAGTGCCACCGAACCTGGCGACGAGGAAGATGCAGAGGAAAAAGACAAGGCGGTCAACTGGAAGTACGAAGAGCCGGTCGGCATCCAGCGAGAACGTCGTCGCAAGTGGGAAGAGCGTCGCGATTGCGCCATCCGATTGAACGAGTCAGGAGTGATCTTTGTGTTGGGCACAATCGGTGAGTCGCCGAAGGATCTCCTGAAGAACGTGCGCAAGCTTGTTGAGCTTGGGCTGCCTGACGATGTGGCTTTGGCTGCCATGACTAGGCGAGTTTCTCTCGTCTTGGGTATTGAAGAACGCGTAGGCAAGCTCGAAGCCGGGCATGATGCAAA
>JBLIOI010000056.1:0-29640 GCA_047639675.1 Planctomycetota bacterium
CAGCCGTTGTGGCAACCGCAACCGACGGCAACTTCCATGGCGGCGCGCAAAACAGAGCTATAACCTCGAAATAACAGTTCAGCAAGACCGACGCCGCCTTGCACTCGATCGTAGAGAAAGAGCGCCGGACAGAGGAAATGCGGAGCTTTGACCTGCGTGGAGATGCCTAAGTCGGTCGGTTGACAACGAATATATAGCGGCGCTACGCGGCGCACCAAGTGCCCCACTCCGTGCCAAGCTGCACCACGGTCGCCGCCGTGCAAACCAAGGTCCGCCGCAGTCTCCTCAGACAAGGTCAGGACAAAGGCTTCTGTATCGAGTTCCTCTGCGGGCAAGTTGATGTCATCCGCACCAACATTCTCGCGAGTGTAGAAGCGGATCTTCTTGTAGAGCGTCGCCAAGGAGGTCACGTGAACTTCGCCACGCCAAACAGAGAAGTCGTCGCCCTCCAGTGCAACCTCGGGTTGTTCAAGGGAAGCCGTTGCTTCCGGGCGCAGCGGATTTTCAACGGGCGCGTCAGTTCTGGCGCGCTTGGCGCACAACTCGAGACGCAAGACCCGTACCTCCGTATTCGTCTGCGCTTCGGTGAAGTAATCCGTGTCCACTTGACGAACGTAAGCCCGGCGGTTCTTGTAGTCGAAGCGTTCGACGATCCACGTTTCCCCTTCCATTTGGTAGATCGCACCTTCGTGCACGGTCGTCACGGAAGATTCACGATCGATTTCACCGAGAGCTTTTTCGGTTTCCACGTCAAGAATCAAGACATTGTCCGGCTCGCCGCTATCCAAGGAAACGTTTTGCGCCGGATAAGCATCGGTCATCCAAAACCAACGGCCCGCGCGCTTGTGTAGGAGTCCTGATTCTTCGGCCAAGTAGTCAAGTACTTCGCCCGCGTTGGGAACGTCGCCATAGGAAGGATCGGCGAGTGTTCCCGGCTCACGCCCCTCAGTGAAGGGCAACTCGAACGCCGCGCACTTTAGCTGCTCAGACAAGATCACCAAGTTATTCGGGTCGAGCGCTAAGCGCTGCTGGGGCGTCCCATAGAGGTATTCTGGGTGACGCGCCAAGTATTGATCGACGGGATCCGACTGGACGATTTGCACCACGAGGCTCTTCTTTCCGCGTCGCCCAACTCGACCCGCACGCTGCCAAAAAGAAGCCTGCGAACCGGGGTAGCCGATCAGGACTGCCACGTCGAGGCTGCCGATATCGATGCCCAACTCCAAGGCATTGGTACTGACCACTACTTTGGCGGCACCCGTGCGCAGGTCATTCTCAATCTCCCTACGCAAGAGAGGCAAGTAGCCCCCGCGATAAGCACGGATCTCTTCGGGCTTCAGGCCAAAACTAGCCGCTTGTTCGCGCAAGTAGCGCGTCAAGACTTCGACCGCTGTTCGTCGGCGGCAAAAGAAGATCGTTTGATGTCCGGGACCGCAGAGATGCCGCGCTAGCTTGCGCGCTTCCTCCAAGGCATTAGCGCGCAGTCCGGCAACCGGATTGAGCAGCGGCGGATTGTAGAGCGTGAACAAACGCCCGCCGGAAGGCGATCCGTCTTGATCAATGATCTGTGGCTTGCGCCCCAAGAGCACCTCGCCATGCTCCGCCGCATTGGAGATCGTCGCTGAACAGCAGATGAACTTCGGGTTACTGCCGTAGTGGCGAGCGATGCGAACGATGCGCCGCAAGACGTTGGCTACACTGGATCCGAAGACGCCGCTTAGAGTGTGAACCTCATCGATCACGATGTAACGCAAGTCGCGGAACAACTCCGCCCACTTGGCGTGGTTGGGCAAGATTCCGGCGTGCAGCATCCACGGGTTGGTCAAAATTATGTGACCACGATCACGGAGCGTGCGCCGTACCGATGGCGGCGTGTCGCCGTCGTAGGTAAACGCATGCCAATCTTCCTCGAGTGCTTCTATCATGCTGGTGAGAGATGCGGATTGATCCTGACTCAGCGCCTTGGTTGGAAATAGGAAGAGCGCGCGCGCTGCGCCTTTGCTTTCAATCAAGGATTGCAAAACGGGGACCGTGTAGCACAAGGTCTTGCCCGAAGCCGTGGGCGTCGCCACCAGGACGTCTTTACCGTCGAGCGCACTCTCGATCGCGCGCGCTTGATGTTCGTAGACCTCAGTCATGCCCTTGGCACGCAACGCGGCAATGATGCGCACATCGATGCGTTCGGGAAAGGCGCGCGTCAACGCCGGGCGCGGCGGGAACTCATGCCAATGCTCCAAGGCATCGCGCAGCTCCGGATCCTCACGCAGGCTGCGCGCGATGTCCATCACGCTGTCCCCGGATCGTTTCAATCGTTCGCCTCCGGTCGCGGGTACGCGCCGGTCTGCCCGGGGATTCTCCCCACTGCTGTTTTCGCTGCCTGTCATGCCGTCTTCTCGTTCGGGTCCTGTTAGGGCCGAGAGTAGTCGAGCTTGAGCGCCGAATCAATCCCGAAGAAGCTCGGAAAGCTGGCTGTGGAGCCTTCCCGCTTTCAAACGCGAGAAGCTGCCCCCCACTTCCGCCACGCTCGTGTCCGGATCTTCCCCCGCCCCGACCCGCAATCGCACGGGCTCGCCCTGATAGCGCGTGAAGGTCAGCTCCAGAGCATCGTTCATGGGCAGGTCCGTTCCGAGGAACTCCTCCGCCTTTAAGAACATGAGTGGATCAAGTAGCGGCAAGAGCTCGACGGCTTCGTCTTCAGAATCGCCCAAATGCCAGATGCCAAACTTATCGTGTTTGAACACAAGGCTCTTTTCGCCACGCGCCAGCTGAAATTCCGTGATCTGGTTTTCGTGAACAAATAGCAGAGCCTTCGAACGGAACTCATCCATCGATGCTCGCACCATACCCTCTATCCAATCGGGGGCCGAGAGCAGTAGTTCATCCCCGTCGCGGCGAAAGAGCAAGCCTGCCGTCGCCAACTCGCCAGCCATAACGCGCCCCAGCCTACCGCCAATCATCTCGCCGCCGATATCCAAGTACACAGCAGAATCGAGGTCGATGCCCCGGGCACTTTCATCCACAAGACCCTCTTGCAAGAGATCAAGCTCTAAGTCCTCCAGACGCGCCAAGTCATCTTCCACGCGTCGCTTGTCGGCGGGAACCTGCTCTGAAAATTCACCGCTTGCAAGCTTGCGCTGAACGACCCAACCTTCGGGAGTTCGCTGCAAGCGCACTTCCTTCTGCGGGCTGGCAACAAGTCGCAAAGACATCACGTCGTCGCGAAAAGCGCGCATGAAGTGCCGGTCATATAAGACCTCCGTCGGGACCATCAACCAGAGCGCCGACTCTGGGTTGATCGACCAGACAGTCGGCGAGTCTAAGCGCTTGGCATACCATTGACCGTCCAAATTCGGGCGTGAGACTAACAGGGTTTCTGTTGCACCAGAATCCGTCTTGAAATCGAATCGCGCTAATGGACGGTCGAGAGCGTAGGTCTTGAGATCCACCGCTGACTCTTCAACGAAGGCCTTGATCTCCAGGCCCGTTGCACCTCGAATCAGCCCGGCCACATCCATGGCTCCAAGCAGCGCATTCTTGGGCAAAGTGGAGCGCCATTGCGTTCGATCCAGAAGCGCGTGAAGTTCTAAGTCCTGGGCCTCACCGTCGACTTCAAAAACAATACGGCCCTTACGCTGCACCTCGATAACGCTAGCGTCGCGAATCGTCATCGCGCGGCGAGAGCGATACCCATCCAGAGGATGGTTCAGAGTTGTATAAAGCCGTACCAAACAGCGCAGATACTGCCCATCAATACGCACATTGAGCCTAATGCGGTCCAAGTCCGGCGCGCCGATTTCGAGACGAACCGTGCGTATCCCATCGGGGCGCCGCTCGTCAACTTCTAACACCATCCGTGGCGGATCGAAGCCCAGCTCCTTCTCGCCCCACTCTTCCTTGGGCGTCAACAGGCCGCGCGCACTGGCAATGTCTTCCAATAAGAGGCCGACCAGCGCAGGGTTGGCAGGGTAGTTCAAAGGGTCCGTTAGATACCAAAGGCCTTGACCGTCACGTTCCAGGCGCAGGTTGCTCGAATCCTCAATGTCATCGATACGAATCGTCATCACTTGCGAGACGTCCACACCCTCGAATAGACGCATGTCCACGTCGCCTTCCAAGGCTTCGACTTTCAGTTGCCACCAGACTGCCCCAGCAAGAAGTCCCAAGAGGGCCAGCAGCAGGAAGGTTGTTTTGAAATTCATCGAGTTCCTAACCGTTTAGCGCCGGCGACGCCAACCTGCAAAGAGACCCAAAGCCAAGCAACCGAGGGGCAACCCCCAAGCCGCAATCAGATTCAGGTGAAATAGCGTGCTGTCTTCACCGATGTTGATCCTTCTGTCATCGATTTTGCGCGGCGACACCGAAACCCGGAACTCGCGCTCCGATGCCCAGTTGAAGGCGTTGACGCAAAAGTCGCGATTGACATCGAAGAGTCCGTTCACAAAAGCGTGCGGCGAGCCTACCGCGAGCACCCTACACTCCCGCGACTCGATGTTCGTCCCCGGAACCACCAGCGCCAATTCCGGCGGCGGAAAGGTTGAAGTCATCGCCAGAGTAAAGGGCCCGGCGCGTTCGATGCTGTCATCGTAGAACCAATTGAAGTTGCCGTCGCGATCGCGAACGTCCTGCCAGGAATATTCATCCGTGCGCAGGATGTCGAGCAAGATGCCTCCCTGCGGCGGAACCCCGCGTTCGAAGGCGTGGCTTGAAACGGAAATGACGCGCCGATCGCCGCGCCGTAGAGCTTCAGTGATCGGATGACGAGCAAGCAAGCCTGCCGCGCGCACAACCGTCGATTGGCAATCGGGCTCTCCCATTACCTGCATATTGGCGGCGTTGATCACAGGTTGGCAAATCACGCCAGGCTGCGTCAGGATTCCAAGTTTGGAAAGGATATCTGCGACGGAACCGGGCCCGCTGCCGCGCCGCATTCCAGGCGCAGCGATGATGCTGCCTCCTCCACGAACATACTCCGCCATCCAGTTTGCTCCGGCTTCGGAGAAGGGCTCCTCGGATCCGATGATCGCGAGCACGGCGCAATCCGCCGGAACCGCCCCGTCCTTGCTCGGGTCCCATTCCTCAACGCGGAAGCCATCTTCAATCAACGTGCGGTGCAATCGGCCGAGATCATAATCTCCCGACTCAAATAGGGCCGCTTCGCGATGTCCCTGTGAAAAGAGGATCAGCGGTTTCTCACCTTGCGTTGCACGCAAGATTCCTTTGATCATCGCTTCAAGGCCAGCAAAGGAAACAATGCCCGGCGGCCGATAAGCGCCTGCACGGTTGGAAGGCGATCCCAAGTCCACTTCGGCGACCTCGCCCAAGAGCTTGATGACTACGCGCCGCTCGCCATAAGAGATGACAATAACATTCGACTCGTAGACCCCCATCTCGCGCATCTCAATGAGCAGTTCCGCCCCGCCAGAGCCCGGCGCCGCGTACTTGTGGTTCTTCAGCTTGACCTTCTCCGGCGCGTAGGCCTCCGCCAAGCGCAGGGTATCCCACATCTTCTCCTGAATCTGACCGCCAAGAATGTTCAACGGCTTGCCGAAGGGCCGGAAGAACACATCGATCTCGATCGGCCCCGGAAGGTTATCGATGATCAAGCGAGCGTTGCCGTCCAAGGTGTTCTGCTGGTTGATCGTCAAGTCAACCCGTTTGCGAATCCCCGGTCGTCCCGCCAGCCATACCAGACCGGCGCAAACCACCATGGCAATCGCTACGTTCAGTAGCGTCGTCAAGAAGATCACAAGGCGCGACACGCGCGCACTGCGAACCTTGGATTTCGGTTTTATCGCCATCGCTTGGACTCCACCGAACGGGCACTAAGGAACAGAAAGAACGCTGTCCAAACTAAGAAGAAAACGAGCACCTTAGTGTCGACCAAGCCGATCAAGAACGAGCTGTGAAAGTGCGCCATGACATCCACCGAGGCCACTTCTTCGTGCAACCACTCGTTGTCGAAGAGCCCAGCCAAGTTCGGCAAGAGCAAGATGCAGCAGGCCCCAGCAAAAGCGCCAAAGGCTGCCAAGACCGGCGTCGCCGTCACAGCGCTTGCAAACATACCAATCGAACAAAACAGGCCAGAAACGAGCAGGGCGCCCAGATAGCCGCCAAGCACCGGCGGCCAGTCAGGTGGCGAACCGAGCCCTTGTAAGGCCGCTGCGTAGACCAAGTTCGACGACCAAAAAGCCGCCATGAATGTCCAAGCGGCAAAGAACTTGCCCAATACAATTGCCCCATCCGAGACCGGTGCGGTCATCAGGAATTCGAGCAGCCCGTTGCGTGATTCTTCGCTGATCGTACGCATCGTCAAAAGCGGTGGCAGGAAGATCATGAAGCCCCAATAGGGAAGCGATTCCCCGCCAGCGAAGCGGATGGAGAAGCTGATGTCGCCACCCGAGTCCTGCAAGATAGTGACGAACAACCAGCCGGTCAAAGCAAAGGAAATCGCGAGTAGGATCCAAGCCAAGGGCGCGATAAATAGCGCGGCGAGTTCACGACGGTAGATCGTTGCCAAGCCCTTCATGCGCTCACCTCGGCAGACTCTTGGTTCAAGTCCAAGGCGATCCGCGCGAACAACTCTTCCAAAGTGGCCTTGCGCCAAGACAACTCCCGCAAGGTCCAGTCCTCGCGCTGCGCTAGTTCACCGATTTCAACGCGCAGATCAACATCACACACAACATCGAACTCAAGACTCTCTGGGTTGTTCCTGCGTTGCTCCACACGATGAACACCCTTTAGATTACGTAGCAAGCCGATAGGTCCCACGATTCCTGGACCACACAGCGCCGCTCCACCCTTGATCTCAATTCGCACAAAGCTGGCACCGCCCAAAGTCCTCACCAATTTTTCCTGTGTGCCATCCGCCGCTAGCCGTCCGTGACTCAGAATAATAACCCGCGGACAAACCGCTTCGATCTCCGGCAAGATGTGCGAAGAGACCAGGACCGTGTGTTGACCAGCCAAGTCCTCGATCAGCTTGCGAACTTCGATTCGTTGTAAGGGATCCAAGCCACTGGTCGGCTCGTCCAGGATCAGCACATCCGGATTGGGTAACAAAGCCGTGGCCAAGCCGACCCGTTGCCGCAGCCCGCGCGATAATTGCCCCACCAATTGTCGCCGCCGGTCGAGCACGCCGACCTTATCCAGTACCACTGGAATGCGTTCCTTGCGCTCCTTTCGCGAAAGCCCATGCAGACGCCCCTGAAAGTCCAGCATCTCATCGACCCGATGCTCGCCGTATAGAGGGACCGTCTCCGCTAAGTACCCGATGTGCTTGCGCACCTCGAGTGACTTCCGCAAAACATCGAATCCCGCAATCGTGGCCGAGCCAGAGCTCGCGGGCAAAAAGCCAGCTAGAATTCGCAATGTAGTCGTCTTCCCGGCCCCATTTGGACCAAGAAAGCCGACCACTTCGCCCCGTTCGATCTCGAAACTGAGATCATCCACGGCAAGAAGCGGACCGAAGCGGCGGGTAAGATTCTTAGCTGTGATCACGCGCGAAGATTAACGATCCAGACGGGAAGCGACAACGCCCACGGCGGAGCTAGCCCGCTTTCTTCCGCTGGGCTGGGCGGGAAGGAGTGCAAACGGCGTGCCTGGGTGCTGGGTTCACCTAGATGTACTCCTCCGAGCCAAAAGATAGAATCGTTGAACCAAAACACGCCTATCTGCCCTTGATCAGGGCGGATAGGCGCTGGAGCTCAGTGCGTATTCGCTCAGGGTCCTTCGCGACGGAAGGCTTCCTCTACGCTAGTTGAACGTGATGCCGTACCCGTTCGACAGATTGAACTGGTTGCCACAGGGTCCGCCCGTGGAATCGCGGTACCAGACCTGGAAATTGCGGGTATCGCCGCTTGACCAGTTGCTGGCAGAGTTCAGGCCGGGTCCCCAGGTGGCGTTGCCGCCAGCGCTCGGGATGCGTACGCCGAGGCGTGTGACGGATCCACCGGCGCAGCGCAGGCCATCGCCAAAGGCCAGTCCGTTACCGCCGTTGACTTCGATGGTGCCGACAAAGAGCAGAGCAGCTTGGCCGGGGATCAGGTTGCTAGCGGAGAGAGTTAGGTCGTCGAGCAATGCGACACCCGATCCGGCGCCGGTGAGGGTTGCACCCGAACCGCTACTGTTAGCGCAGCCTTCTCCAGGGGAGGAGGGGTTGCCACAGGCCGACGTGACTCCGCAATCACAGAAGGCAGTTCCGACGGCGTCCTCGACAGATACGGTTCCAACCATTCCGAAGCCGAAGTGCGGATTGCAGAAGTAGTCGTAGAGATTGCCGGGACGCGGGTTCGCTGCCAAGAAGGCTGCGTCGAAGGTGAACTCGAAGGTCGGGACGGCGCTAATCAAGATACTGTAGAAAGCTTCATCGCCATCGACCGTGCCGTCAGTGCCCTCGACTACATCGTGGTTTCCACTCTCCCAAACCCAACGCACCGTGTCACCGGTTGCGATAGTTATGTCCTGAGGCTGAAAGGTGAATCCAGACTGTGTAACGACGATGGTGTCAGCGCTCGCCATGGAAGAAAGCAGGAAAAGCGGGGCGAAGAGGCGGAGGAAGTTCATTGATGTGCTTCGGAAGAAGATAGGGAGAAAATGTGCGGGGGCCTAATTCTGAGCTAGTTTCGCCCAAGAGGACGGATTGGACTAGGTCAAATATCCGAGGAACACGGCTCGCGGGGTATTGCGGGTAATCTTTTTCACGGCAACCATAAAAAGAGCTGGGGCTCGCGTGACGAATCGCCGCGCGAGCCCCAGCCGGAGTCGGTGTTAATCAGTTGTTGTCAGTCAGGATTGCTATCGCCAGGTGAGCCGGAGCTCCCCAGCTAAGCCTTCACTTCAAAGTCCGCGTCGACAGGCTCGTCACCGGCGTCTTCGGCGCCAGCAGTGGCTCCTTCTGCCGCTGCGGCACCTTCTGCTGCTTCCGTTTGCTGCTGCGCGTAAATCGCCTCACCAAGCTTCTGAGCCTTCTTCTGGAAGTTCTCTAAAGCAGCTTCGATGGTCTGCTTGTCGTCTCCTTCGGCGGCTTTCAGCATCTCGTCCTTGGCAGTGCCGATCGCTGCGATGTCTTCCTCTGAGAGCTTGTCTTTGTGCTCTTCAAGTTGCTTGGTGGTCTCGTGTGCGACTTGGTCGACTTGGTTCTTCAAGTCCACCACTTCGCGGCGAGCCTTGTCGCCTTCGGCGTTAGCCTCGGCATCAGCGCGCATCTTCTCGACTTCCTCGTCGCTCAATCCAGACGAAGCTTCGATACGGATGTTTTGCTCCTTGCCGGTTCCCTTGTCGATGGCCTTGACCGTCAGGATGCCGTTGGCGTCGATATCGAAGACCACTTCAACTTGCGGTACGCCCCGGGGTGCGGGGACGATGCCTTCCAGGTGGAACTTGCCCAAGCTGCGGTTGTCCGCAGCGAACTCACGCTCCCCTTGCAAAACGTGAATCTCCACGCTCGGCTGGTTGTCTGAAGCGGTCGAGTAGACCTGACTCTTTGAAGTCGGGATGGTGGTGTTCTTCTCGATCAAGTGGTTCGTGACGCCGCCCATGGTTTCGATACCGAGGGACAAGGGAGTCACGTCGAGAAGGACAACGTCCTTGACGTCGCCGGCCAAGATGCCGCCTTGAATCGCTGCGCCAACCGCGACGACTTCGTCGGGGTTCACACTACGGTTCGGCTCGCGACCGAAGATCTTAAGCGCGATGGCTTGCACTGCGGGGATGCGGGTCGAACCACCAACTAGGATGACCTCGTCGATGTCGCTAGCTTTGAGGCCAGCGTCCTTCAGCGCGGTTTCACACGGAGGACCAGTACGCTCGACCAGCTTCTCAGCCAGTTGCTCGAACTTGGCGCGCGTGAGGGTTAGCTGCAAGTGCTTGGGACCTGAAGCATCCGCGGTAATGAAGGGCAAGTTGATGTCCGTCGCAGTGGCTGCCGAAAGCTCGCACTTGGCTTTCTCACAGGCCTCCTTCAAACGCTGCAATGCCATCGGATCGCCTTTGACGTCGATGCCGGACTCCTTCTTGAACTCTTCAGCCACGTAGCTAATGAGGACTTGGTCAAAGTCGTCGCCACCGAGGTGTGTGTCACCGTTGGTGGAAAGCACTTCGAACACACCGTCGCCAATCTCAAGAATCGAGATGTCGAAGGTACCGCCGCCCAAGTCGTAGACCGCGATGCGACCACTCTTGGTGTTGTCCAGGCCGTAGGCCAAGGTAGCAGCAGTCGGCTCGTTGATGATTCGCTCAACCTTGAGGCCGGCGATCGTGCCAGCGTCTTTCGTTGCTTGGCGCTGTGCGTCATTGAAGTAAGCGGGGACGGTGATCACTGCGCGCTCAACGGTTCCACCGAGGTAAGCCTCTGCGGCTTCCTTGAGGTGCCCAAGGACGATCGCGCTGATCTCCGGTGCGGTGTACTGCTTACCAGCGATGTCGACCTTCACCAATTCGTCCGCGCCACCCACAAGCTTGTAGGCGACTTCCTTTTCCTCATTGCCAACTTCGCTGTGGCGGCGCCCCATGAAGCGCTTGATTGAGGCGATGGTCTTGGTCGGGTTGGTGACTGCTTGACGGCGCGCTGCTGCGCCGACCAAACGTCCGCCGTCACTAGTGAAGGCTACGACCGAAGGGGTCGTACGTGCGCCCTCAGCATTCGTGATCACAACCGGCTCGCCGCCTTCCATGACGGATACAACCGAATTGGTGGTGCCCAGGTCGATACCGATGATCTTGTTTGTGGTGCTCATGTTTATTGCCTCTGCTAGATGTTTCCTGCTGTTCGACGGTCGTCCGCCTGCCGGGGGGAAGGCCCGTGCGGGCGCTCGACGATGGGAAGTACTAAACAAAGAGCGTGCCACGGGTGAAGGAACGCCAGATGTTCTTTACTGACAGGGTTTTAGGAAACAGGTACAGCGAGAAGCCGCTGCCAGCATGGCAGGCGAGCATAGGGTGTAAATTGGCCCCCTGCCGCATTGGCAGGGGTAGATGAGCGATCAAGAGGGACGACAAGGTGAGACACGAGCCCATCAAAGACGGACGGCCACGCATGCTCCGCAAACCTACGCTTCTTGGTTCGGGGGCTTTTGACCGGTCGGCGTGAGCTACGGGTTGATTGGTCCTAGTTGGTCGCAGTTTAAGAGCAACGGCAACTTGGAACCAACAGGGGCTTCGCAGAGGACTTCTACGGGAGGGTCTGGAGTTTGCGGGGGGTTTGAACTCTCGGCGAGTTTGGCGGTTCGGTTGTTGAAAGAAGAGTTAGCCGGGGATGTGGCGGAGGGAGAATGGAGGGCAGTGTCGCTTCCAGCCGAGGATGACTCGCCAAGATCCTGTGGAGACGATGGAGTCGGGCGCGTCTGGGTCCCGCAAGCGTTTGAAGTCGCTCCAGCCGTCGAAGTAGTCGCCGGAGGAGTAGCTGTCGGGGCGGCCGCACTCTGATTCTTGCTTGTGCTTCAAGTGGTTGTTCAAAACGTAGCGCAACGCGTTGCGCACCTGCTGAAAGCCCTCGAGTAGCACTTGGTGAAACCGTTCGGCGAACACTCTGCCCGTGCGACCCCAGACCTTGTTCAGAGCCTTAGCGATCCGGCAGCCAAGTCCGCGCATGCTGTTGGCCAAAAGCTCGCGATTGGGAGCTTCAACGATCATGTGAATGTGATCGTTCTGAATCGAGAAGTGAATGACCCGTAGCCCCGCGAGCTTCGCCTTCCGCAGCGCATCAAATATCGCACGAGCCGCCAGGCTGTTTCGCATTGACGGCAACTCCTGCCGCAACTTCCATGTGAGGTGCATCACATCACACTTCTTTACTCGCGGCCGCGTCATATGCGCGACTCCCGACTTGCGCTTCCGAGGACCACTTCCTTTTCTCCAACCACCCCAACCATTCGGAAACATCATTTGACTCTGCATACATGCAAAGACGTATGGGCCCCTCACATTCCCAGCTAAAGTGCCAAAAATTAGCTCTATCTGGCAAATAGAGACCGTTTGCGACAACCTAAGCCCAACTTGAACTCGGCACTCTTTCCGAAGGCCGAAAGCCCCCCGAATCTGAGTTTTATCCGAGACCTCCGCCCAACAATCGCATCTCAAAACTCGCCGCGAGTTCAAAGCCCCGCAAACTCCAGACCCTCCCGTAGAAGTCCTCTGCGAAGCCCCCGTTAGTCCCAAGTTGCCGTTGCCCTTCAACTGCAACCAACCAAGACCAATCAACCCGTAGCTCACGCCGCCCGGTCAAAAGCCCCCGAACCAATAAGCGTAGGTTTGCGGAGCAAGCGTGGCCGTCCACCTTCCTCCCTTCCGCCACCCCTCCCCTAATTCAACCCATACTCCTTAATCTTCCGATACAGAGTCCGCTCCCCAATCCCCAAGAGCTTCGCCGTCTTCTCCCGATTCCCATCCAACAACTGAAGGTTCTCAGAGATGAGCTCCCGTTCAACTTCTGCCAAGGACCGACCCGCCAACCTATATCCACCACCGGCAGCCCGTCGCGCACCAGCCCCCTCCGCAATATTCACAGGGATGTCCTCCTCCGTGAGCACATCGCCGCGCGCCAACACCACCATATTCTCGATGCAGTTACGCAACTCTCGCACATTGCCGGGCCAGGGATATCTCACCAGCAGCGTGCGAGCTTCCGGAGTAATTCCGCGAACCTCACGGCTATGAGCTTCGTTCATCTCCCCAATCAAGTGATCAATCAAAATTGGTATGTCGCCAGTTCGGTCGCGCAAGGGCGGCAATTCAAGCGTGATGACCTGCAGACGGAAATAGAGGTCCTCACGGAAAGTCCCCTCCTCGACCATCTTGCGCAAGTCTCGGTTCGTAGCTGCTACTAGTCGAATGTCGACCGGTATCTCCTTATTACCCCCCACAGGGACGACTTCACGGTTTTCGATGACGCGCAGGAGCTTTGCCTGGGTATCGAGTGACATGTCCCCCACTTCGTCGAGAAATAAGGTTCCTGTGTGAGCGTGCAAGATACGGCCATCATTGGCTGTATTGGCTCCAGTGAACGCGCCCTTTGTGTGACCAAAGAGCTCCGATTCGATCAAACCCTCCGCAAGTGCAGCGCAGTTAACCGGGACAAAGGGACGATCCTTGCGTGGTGAGTTATGATGCAAGGCCTGCGCCACAAGCTCCTTGCCCGAACCGCTTTCGCCCAGAACCAGAACCGTCGCGTTGGTCGATGAAACGCGTCCGAGCAATTCGAATAGGCGCTGCATGGGCGGCGAGTGTCCGATGATTTTTTCAAAGCCGAAGCGCTTGTCCAATTGCCGACGCAATTCGACGTTCGCGGTTCGGTCCCGCACCGCCTGTACAGCCCGCGGTAGCTTGGTGCGTAGCTCTTGCAGATTGACTGGCTTGGTCAAGTAGTCAGCAGCACCCTTGTGCATCGCTTCCACGGCAGTCTCCACCGATCCGTGTCCCGTAATCACAAGCACCACAGCGTCGGGCTGCAATCGTTGTGACTCTTGCAACACCTCCAAGCCCGAACGGTCGTGCATGATCAAATCGGTAAGGACCGCATCAAAAGTACGTTCTTCCAACTTGGCGATCCCTTCGAGCCCGGAACCAGCAATCGTGCAAATGTGGCCGTCGGATTCGAGGCCATCACCCAAAGCTTCCGCGTGGCCCTCGTCATCGTCAACGATCAGGACACGAATCAGTTGATCGACTTCGACACTGCTCATACTCTTTCTTCCTCATGCGTTCCGGAGCCAGCGATTTCGACGACTAGCGGCAAGACCACTCGAAAGCTCGTGCCGCGCCCTAGTTCGGAAACCACGGAGATCGTTCCTTCATGCTCTTGAATGATGCGCCGAGTCGTGGCGAGGCCTAAGCCGGTCCCCGATTTCTTCGTGGACCAGTAGGCATCAAAGCAATGCTCCAAATCTTCGGATGCCATTCCCACACCCGTATCTGTAATAGTGACGACCGCGTGACTTCCTTCGCGTTGTAAGCGGACGATCATCTCGCCGCCCATCGGCATCGCTTGGCGTGCGTTAACCACCAGGTTCAACAATGCTTGGCGCAAAGCGACTGGATCGATGATAGCTAGAGGCAAGGAGTTGGGCAGGTCTACATGATGTCGAATCTCTTGCAATTCATCCTCGGTCTGTACGAAATCCAGGACCTCGCGCAAGACTTCGCTCAAGCTATGAGGCGAGCGATTGACCTCACCACCTCGAGCGTAGACCAAGAAATCGTTGACGATGTCTTCCAGACGAAAAATCTCTCGCTGCAAGATGCCTACACGCTTCATGCAACGCTTCTCGCGCGCAGAAAGCTCTGGGGACTCACCGTCGCGCGAACGTGAGGGCCGTATGAATTCCTCCTCAAGCAACGCCAAGTTGATCGCCATGGTCGATAGCGGGTTCTTAATCTCGTGAGCTAAGCCCCCCGCTAAACGGCCGAGGATGACGTCGCGATCGGGTGTCGCTGTCAATTCCTTGGGGCCCATTTCGCCTTTTACGGCGTCGTCTTCGGATTCGTTTTCGTTCGTCATCAATCTGTGCCCTCGTCGCGTTGGCTTTGCGAGGTCCCGATAGGCTAACCTCCCCGGCCCCCACAGCCTATGACACGCAACAGACTACGCTTGAGTAGCGCCGGATCCAGCTGGATTCCGCGCGCCTTGGAGACCCTCGAAGGGGGTCACTTGGTCGTCCTTCCTACGGAAACGGTCTACGGAATCGCTGCGCGAGCAGATGATGAGAAGGCGTTAGCCAAACTGGCAGCAGCGAAAGGTCGCCCGAACGAAATGGCCTGGACTTGGCATGTAGGCTCGCCGCTGGCCCTCGAGTGCTACTCGGACCTGGGCGCCGGCATACGGCGATTGACCGAACGCTACTGGCCGGGGCCCTTGACCCTGGTCTTGCCAGGAGTCCCTGACGGCTTAGAGCTAGCCTCACGGGATGGTTGGACGGGTATACGCTGTACGGCTGGCCAGTACTCGCGAGCACTTTGCTCGGCGGCGCCCTTTCCGCTCGTGATGACCAGCGCAAACTTGCACGGGGAAATTGCAGCCACTGGACCTGACGACTTGGAAGGGCTCGTACTCGATGAAGACGATTTGCTGCTAGAAGGAGAGAGCAAGAACCTCCCGGGAGCATCAACTATCCTGCAGATCGGTGCCGGAAGATTCGATCTCCTGCGTGAAGGCTTGCACACGATAGAGAGCTTGCGTCAAACTGCTGGAATGAAGATTGGATTCGCCTGCACGGGCAACACGTGCCGCAGCCCGATGGCTGAGGGAATTGCTCGCAAGACCTTGGCCGCTAAACTGGGCTGCCCAGAAAGCGAAATCGGCAAGTTCGGATTCGAAGTCAGTTCGATGGGGATCTTTGCGGGCGCCGGCTCACCTGCCGCTGAGCATGCGATTGCCACCATGCGCCAACGAAAGATCGACATCTCACAGCACCAGTCGTCGCAAGCGACGCTCAAGAGTGTCTCTGACCTCGACGTCGTCTACTGCTTGACCGCAAGCCATCTGCAAGCTTTGGAGCAGATGATTCCGCCGACGAAGTGCGAGTCCCTGGTGCTACTCGATCCGAGCGGCGCAGACATTCCCGACCCGATCGGCGGAGACGATACGGTCTATCGGTTGTGCGCGGACCGCATCACCGAGTGTATTGAAGCTCGAATTGGTGAGTGGGCCTAGGAGCTTCGCCAGGGGCTGCTAGAACTCCACGCCCCAAACCGCTAGCTGCTCGCCTACGCGCGTCTCCAACAATCGCGGACACAGTTCATGCGCCCGATCCATTTCCTGTGGCGCGCGATCACTGCCCAACCTTTCAAGCGCCACCGATAAGTACGCATGCACATCCGCACGTTCGGGCCGTAGCGCGGCCGCTCGCGCCAAGTGGGCGGCAGCCCGCGCCGATCCATTTTCACTCGGGTCACTCGCGAGCAGGATCTTCGCTGCCATCAGAGCCTCGTTGAAGTCTATTTCGGCTTCGATGCGCAACAGGCCAGGCTCGTTCCCCAGTAGTTTCGTTGCGCGTAGCAGCAAGCCGGCTGAACCAGCGGCTAAGCCTTCGTACTGCGCGTTTGCGCCCATCGCGCGGGCACGTTCAACAGCAAAGGCCTCGCGCGCCTCGCGCACTAAGGCCAAGCCCGAAAAGCGAGCTTCGGCTTTGGGATCCAACCCCAACCACCACTCATCGGGCAGGGGTCTTGCCCATTCCCGCAATTGTGCAAGGTTCCGCGGCAAGTCAAAGAGAGCTTCCCTCCCGGACCGTCGTGGGCGGTAAATCACCCATGGGTCCAAGTCAGTCAACGGGCGTTCGGCAAGAGGAATGCGTGCGCCAGGAACGACATAGCGCGCCAGCAATCCTTCGAGCGAGTCCAGTCCGAGAAATGCAAGCTCCGATTGCAGCTCGCCCTCGTCACTCGGAAAGCGCCCAGCGTCTGGAAGCGGTTCATGATCTGATCCCAATAGGATGACCTGAGTTCCAAAAACCCAAACGCTCGACCACTCAAAGGCTGAAGTGAACGCTGCGAGAACCGCGTCGAAGACTATTGGCTCCAAGGCATGAGGCGGTACCCATTGACATAGAAGCCCGCCCGATTTCAAGGCTCCCTTCGCCCGTGCGTAGAAGCCCTCGGTATAGAGGTACACGCCAAAGGGCGAATCCGGGAGCAACGGTTCCATCGTCAAGACATCGTAGGCGCCGGCCCTCCTCCCAAGAGTGTGGCGTCCATCACCTATCGTGAGCATCACCCTTGGATCAGACAATACACCTCGATTGACAGCCTCAAACTGCTGCGCATGATCTGTAACCAAGGCGGAGAGTTCGAGCACCTCGATCGCTTCAACCTCCGCGTGTAAGGACACTGACCCCGCCGTCGTGCCCGTGCCGAAGGCCAAGACTCCAACTGCCCTGGGGCCTGGATGCATGAGTAACGGCAAGTGTCCCAAAGCACGCATATACGCGTAGTCGCGACCACTCGCGGCTGCGCGGAAGCCGTCGGTCATCAAGGTACGTTCACCGAGAATTCCATCTTGAACCACACTGATCGCGAAGTGTTCCCCCTCAGCAAACTCCAGAATTTCCAACTGCGGGTTGTTCAAAGGGGGTGATTGCAACGCAGGGCTGGAATCCGCCAAGGGGTAGGCAAGCAAACCTAGGCTAGCGACAACCACGAGTCCGAACTTGAGCTGCCGGCGTGCCGTGAAGAGAAGAAAGAGACCACAGCCCAGGGCAGACCATGAGAGCAGCACGCCTTGCATTCCAAGAAACGGAAGCAACAAGGCATGCGACAACGGCAAGCCAACGCAAACTCCGATCGCCTCCCACCCGAGCAACTGTCCAAGTCGCTTTGCGGACTCGCCGCCCAAGGAACGATGCAACATCGGCACCCAAGCCCCGAAAGGAAATAGAGCCACGCCGATCAGTAGAAAAGTACGAAGGATCAGAGACTCCTGTTCAAGTCCGGCCTGCAGCCTCGGAACGAAAAACAAGCTAGCTGTCGAGAGCGAGCACAGGAGGGCCAGGAAGGCCAAGCCCGATCGTGAACGCGGTAAGACTCGCGGCAAGATGGCAGCTCCAAGGGCGAGGGCAACCATCGAGGAGACCAAGACGTTAGCCAAGGTCTCTTGCATTCCTCCGAACCACAACAAGCCCAGACGCACGCCCATCCACTCGAGGGTTCCGATCCACCCGGTAGCCATGGCGAGCACTAAGCCAGCCTGCAAGAACCCCAAGTCAGCGGGGTGATCCGTACCGGACTCAAGGACTTCGGGCTCCGGCTCTCTGCGCGTGAGAATGGCTCCGCAAACCGCGACCATCAGCGCCAAGCATCCGGCCAACGCGGCGGCCGTTGCGCGTCCATAGAGTGCGGGCAAGAAATCGCCAATCAAGATCGCACCGCACGCCGCTCCCGCAAGGCTAGCTCCAAACAGCCATCCCAAGTCGCCGCGCTTACCGAGTGGCCAATGGCGCGCGAGCATCGGCAGCAAAACGCCCTGAGGAAAAGCCGCAGAGATGAGGACAAGGATCGTGAGCGCCCAGAGTGCGGACGGCCCCGCTCCAGAGTCCACGGCGTTCACCAAAATTTGTGGTCCGAACAAACCGACAAGTGCCAAGGCACCTCCAGCCGCGAGCCACAACCAAGTCTCCGAGCCCTCCCTCGAACCAGAAAACCAAGCGCCCAAGGCCCAACCTGAGATAAAGAACGTGATCCCAACGGCGGCCGCCAAGCCATATCCGATGGCTAGTCCAACCAAGTTAGTAATGACCACTTCCAGCCCAAGACCAGCTGCTCCCGCTAGGAGAGCGCCGAGTACCAAGAGGAGTTTTTTGCCCACGGGGCTACGCGCCTTGCTCTTAGGCTTCGCCGCTGCGCAGCGCGTACCAAGCCTCTTCTAGAGTGTCAGCACTGAGAAGCTTTTCGCGAACCTCATCCTTGGCGAGAATGCGCGCAACGTCCGCAAGCGTTCGGATATGAAGCAGTTTCTGCGCCTTGGGAATCACGAGCAAGACAACGAAGCGCGCTGGCTGGCCGTCGAGGCTCTCGAAGCTGAGTCCTTCTTTCGAGCGTACGATGCCTATTGAAACCGCCAGGTTCTCTACACCTTCAACCGCCGCGTGTGGGATGGCGATGCCATGCTCCATGCCAGTCGACATGGAACGCTCGCGAGCCAAAACAGACTCGCGAATGAGCGGAAGCTGTTCCTCAGGTATGCGCTTGTTGGTGATGAGGTGATCGACGAGTCGATTCACGGAATCCCACTTATCTATGGGGTCAAAATCGAGGATCAGGTCCTCGGGAGAAATTAGCTCTGTCAGGCGCATAGTTGCGGAGGATAGCGATGCTGGAGGGAAAGTGGGTATTGCTTTTTTGAGGCGCTCTCACTCCCCTCCACCCGGTTAGGCGGCTTCAGACTTTTTTCCGGGTACTGAGTCCGCATCCTTCTGCTTGCCAAGTCCAATCACTCGTCCAATCAGAATGGCTGTGATGCCTACGAAGCCCGAGAAGAGGGCTCCCATCTTGGCTTGGCCCTGCATCGTATCGTCCGTGAAGGCTGCTCCAGCGACAAACAGCGCCACAGTCAGTCCCAAGGCTCCGATGTAACCAGCCATCACGAGCTCTTTCATTCCCATTCCCTTCGGTAAGGGGAATCCAATCTTCGTTCCAAGATAGGCGAAGGCTGTGATACCAACGGTCTTGCCGATAATCAACGAGCCAAGGACAATCCAAGTCATCGGGCCGATGCCAGACAGCATTACGCCCGCATTTGCAAAGGCGAAGAAGAACAACCCGAAGTCCACGAAGAACTTCAACTGATGCTCAAATTGGTGCAAGGGCGAGTGCTCGGCGCTGTGGGTATCGATGCCTGCATCCTCGGCGCGGTCGATTTCGTCGTCTTCGACGAACATCCCCGTGTCCTTCTTCGGTCCTGGCAAAAATGGAACGATTGGGACCAACGCCAATGCCGGGTGCAAGTGCGCCAACATCAATCCGGCCCAAGCAACGGGACCCGCAATGAAGATGTAGGGGATCCATGAGTTGACCTTCATCTTTCGCAGCGCAAATGCGATCGCCATTCCAGCCAGCACCAAGGCCAAGAACTCGGGCCTGGCAGGGTTGAGAGGGTCTCCATAAGCCACCGCAATAATGCCAAGTCCAATCGCGTCGTCGGCGACTGCGAGAAGTAGCAGGAAATTAATCGCCGGGTGGCCCTTGCCAAAAACGGTTCGAGCGACAAGCCATGCCAAGGCAATGTCCGTCGCGGTTGGAATTCCCCAGCCCCTCGCTAGATTCTCCTTCCCTTCCCACAACTCCATCCCAGGAGGGAAGGATTCGGGGCTTGCTCCGTGCCAGGCCAGCAAGAGAGCGAAGAACGCAGCAATCGGCCCGATAACGCCGCCAAGAGTCGCCAAGAGCGGGCTAATTGCAGATTTGAAGGGATTCAGACTCCCCCCTGGTAAGGCAGCTTCCGTGATCTCCTTGGCTGCGATACCAAAGAAAAAGACCATGAAGATGTCGTTCACGAGGAAGTGCAAGCCGACCGCATGGCCGAACATGGAGAAGCCAAGATTGAAGACTTCGTGATGGCCCTCGCCAGGCTCACCGCCGCCATGAATCTCACCAAACCAATGGTGGTACCAATCCGGCGCCAAATTGGCGGCCATGAGCGCAGCTATCACGCCAACGATCAAGGGAATGGAGAACTCCTGGAGGAAGTTGACGAAGCCTTTCTTATTACTGCTCAAAACGATTCGGAGGTGGGTAGCGCTTGGCGGCCTGAGTGGGTGAGTCGTGCCGTAGAATGCCTTGCCGCGCGAGGGGGAACAATCTTCTGCATTGATCCTCCCGACTTTGATGCGAGCGGGTCAGAGTTTGGGACCTGGCGGGACCACAAGCTATCGCTGTCTTTCTGAGAGTTACGGGTCTGCGACAATTTCGAGCTTAACGAAAGCTAGTGAAGCACCGAAAGCTGGGAAGAACCCTTAGTCCGAGACGTCTTCTCCGTCAGTGGCGAAGGGTCGCGGCACAAAACAGCCAACCCCCCTCGCATTGACACGCCCCACTACGATCTCTAGGCTGCCCGCGGGCCCAGATTAGTTCTGGGCATAAACCATGAAAACGCAACGGCTTGTAGAAAATACCTGTGGTTTGAGAGCAATCTGCTCTGTCCATCAGGCCCGTTCCGCAATCCTAAGCGCCCAGCGGACTTCCGTAACCGGGTCGCAACCTCTTCATTTCGGCCCTACTTCGCTCCCTCGCCCATCGAATCTTTCGACGGTAACCGATGATCTCAATCCTAGCTGCACTGCCCCTCCTGCTCTTCCCCGCCGCTCCTCAACAAGGACAAGGCGCGGGTGGCGTCCCCATGATTCAGGATCTAGGCCCCGCCTGGAAACTGACTTTTGATGAGACGGAAAATGGCATGAACCTTGAGCAGTTCATCAAGATCTGCCAGCAGCGTACGGACATCAATTTCACTTACAGCAACGAAACAGGTCGTTTGCTGCAGGATCTCAAGGTGCGGATGTTCGGATCAAAGGTGGTCCAGAAGGAAGACTTCTATTCCTTCTTCCAGATCATCATGATCATCAACCGTTTCGTGTGCACACGAATCGGACCCGAGAACCTCTCGGTGGTGGTCGTCGCGAGTCTCGACTCCCCCGCGCGGGCGAGTATCAAACAAGACGCGGTCTATATTTCACCAGACGAGATCGAAGCCTACGCCGATCAACCGGCGACTATGGTGCAAACCGTCTTGCACCTGCCGAATATGGACCTGCGAGCGATGGGCGCAAATATGCGCCAGCTGGTGGTTGATCCGAACACGCTACAGATGATCCCGATCAACGAATCGCACAGTGTGATCGTGACCGGCTTCGGTAGCAACGTCGCCTCCTTGGCGAAAATGTTGACCTTGATCGACAAGGTTTCCGAACCCGAGCCGCCGGTCTTGCCGCGCTTTGAAGTCATTCGGCTCGAGCACGCTTCCGCCGATGAGTTGGCGGATACCCTCGAGGAACTGCTCGAAGCGAGGCAGCGCGCCGCAACCAACGGCGGCCGCCCCAATGCAGCGGGTGCCACGGGACAGATTAGCGCGGGTACGGTTGAAACCAAAATCATGGTCCAGCCGCGCACCAACTCGCTGCTCATCATGGCGATGCCTGAGGACATGCCTGCCATCATGGAGCTCATTGCGCGGCTCGACATCGATCACGTGGAACGTGAACAGAACTTCCACTTCATCGCGCTTGAAAACGCGGACGCCGAAGATCTGGCGGATGTGCTCTCAGAATTCTTGACGGACTCCAGTCGCGTCCGAACCAGCGCGGCGGGCGGACAGAACCGCCAAGCCGGAGCGGGCGGAGGCAGCGCTGCCAGCGCCAACGACGAAGTCGCCGTGGTGCCTGATGCATCGACCAACTCACTCTTGATCGCGGCCAGCCGCGCGCGCTACGACGAGATTCTCAACCTGATCGAATTGCTCGACCAGCCCCAGGATCAAGTGTTGATCGAGACCGCCTTGATCGAATTGACCGGAAGTGACGTTCGAGATATCGGCGTCGAGCTGGGCGGCGCTGATCTGCCTAACTCGGATCAAACCGGAAGCTTCGGAGTCACTAGCTTCGGCCTGAGTGCCTTCACTGATAGTGATGGCGACGGCATTCCCGATGTACGTGTTCCGAACCTGACCAGCGGAGTCACCGCAGGTATCATCGAAGGCTCGGGCTTCTCGCTGCCGGTCTTGGTCGCAGCGATCCAAGAACGCCGTGATGCGAACATCTTGAACATTCCCTCCGTGCTCGTGAACAACAACAGCGCAGCGACGGTCAGGACCCTAAACGAGCAACCGACCACAACGATTACCGCTACGGGCCAAGGTCAAACTCAGGAGACCTTCAACGAGTACGTAGAAGCTGGTATCACTTTGCAGATCTCCCCCGCCATTAGCGCCTCGCGCTACTTGCGCTTGAACATCTCGCTTGAGGTCTCCAGTTTCCAAGGTTCCTTCTCTGGATCAATCCCGCCGCCGAAGGTCACCAGGACCCTGACGACGGTCGTCAACGTGCCCGACGGAGACACCATGGTCATCGGCGGTATCATCGTCGACGACAACACCAGCGAATCCAGCAAAGTGCCGTGGCTCGGAGACATCCCGATCATCGGTTGGCTCTTCCGTCGTGACAGCGATACCAATACAAAGACCACTCTCTACTTCTTCGTGACGCCGCACATCATGCACGACCGCGAATTCGCTGACCTGGCGGAATACAGTTACAAGAAGAAGAAGGAGGCAGCAGACACGATCGGCACGGGCCGAGTACGCATGATCGATCCTGAGTTCGAATCGGAACAGGATGTGGAAAATCTACTCGATGGCCTCAAGCTCCCGGTTTACCAGGCTCCCGCAAAAGGAGAGGTCGACCAGAGTCACCTGGGCATCGACGGCGACAAGGCCAATTCTATGTCGGACCAAGACAACTAGTCGGTCGACAACGAGTCAAATCTAAGGAACTGGAAACAGACGAGCACCCCATGGCTAACATTGGTGAACTCCTGGTCGAGGCGGGCCTCAAGCCTGAGAAGCTAGAAGAGTGTCAGAAAATTGCGGATGAGACGGGCGACACACTCGACCGTGTCATCCGTGTCAAGGACTACCTACCGGAGTCCGACGTGTTGGGCGTCTACGCCAACGTACTGGGTATGGACTTCCGTGCTGAACTCGAAGGGACTGCGGTTCCTGCGGACTTCATCAATAACGTGCCGGTGCACTTCGCGCGGAATTACAACCTCATAGCTATTGGCCGCGCCGACTCAGGTGCTCTCGAGGTCGCGACCTGCTCGCCCCTCGATCCGCACCCAATGGACGATCTCGCAGCGTTGATTGGCGAGGAAATCGAGCCGATTATCTCGCCGAAACTTGAGATCACCACATTGATCGCTCGTGCCTATCGGCACAAGGCGGATGGCGTAGATGAAGCCCTGGCAGATGTCGCAGAAGACGGCAACTTCGCTGGGTTGGCCGAGGAACTTGAAGATAGCGAGGATGTCCTCGACGTCTCTAACAAAGCGCCGATCATCAAGTTGGTCAACACCATCTTGTTCCAGGCGCTCAAGCTGCGCGCTTCAGATGTTCACTTCCAGGCCTTTCCCGATCGCCTGCAAGTTCGCTTTCGGATCGACGGCATCCTGTACGACATGGACACCGTTCCGCGTAAGGTCCAGGAAGCGATCGTCAGTCGTATCAAGATCATGGGCAAGATGGACATCGCTGAACGGCGCCTGCCCCAGGATGGTCGCGCCAGCCTGCGCATCGGCGACGGCGAAGTCGACGTTCGTATCAGCACGATCCCCACCACCAACGGGGAACGCATCGTACTGCGTTTGCTGGACAAGACCTCAAAGCTATACACCCTCGACCAGATTGGCCTGACCAGTGACAATCGCGACACGCTTCGCGAATACCTCGGGTTTTCGCACGGCATCATCTTGGTCACGGGCCCGACGGGATCGGGAAAGACCACGACGCTTTATGCCGGCCTGACCGAGTTGGACACGACAACGCTCAACGTTTTGACCATTGAGGACCCGGTTGAGTACAGCCTCGGTTCGGTGAGTCAAGTACAAGTGAACACCAAGAAAGGCCTAACCTTCGCCGCAGGGCTACGCTCCTTCTTGCGTCAAGACCCGGACGTGATGATGGTCGGTGAGATCCGTGACTTAGAAACTGCTGAGGTCGCCATTCGTGCTGCGCTCACCGGTCACCTAGTGTTCTCGACAGTTCACACCAACGACTCCGCCAGTACGATCACGCGTTTGATTGACCAAGGAGTTGAGCCCTATCTCGTATCGAGTTCCATCGTGCTCGTGATCGCCCAACGCCTTGTACGGACGATCTGTAAGCATTGCCGAGCGGAGCGAGAACTGACCGATGAAGACCGCGCTAAGCTGCGCAAGGTTGGACTCGATGCAGAGAAGATGAACAACAACATCGCTTTCGGCCCCGGCTGCGAAGAGTGCTTCCAATCGGGCTATTCCGGACGAACGGCAATCTACGAGTTCATGCCCGTCGATGACAAGTTGCGCACCGAAGTCATGGATGGCGGCAACGCGACCCAACTCAAGCGTTCAGCGGTAGCTCGCGGAATGATCACGCTGCGTGAAGATGGTCGGACCAAAATCCTCGCAGGACTCACCACTCCCGACGAAGTCTTGCGTGTCACGCAGATGGACCTTGAATAGCTGCCGGGACTAACGCCATGCCCATCTATCAATACAAGGCCATTGGCCCCCGTGGCGAGACGCGCAGCGGCGTGATCGACGCGGATTCTCCGCGCGATGCGCGTACCAAGCTTCGTCGCGACAGCCTGTTGGTGAGCGAAATTCACGAGGGCGCGGGGCGCAAGTCGCGAAAGCTGGCTCGCACTGGCGGAGCCGGTTGGTTCGCGAAAATGCGTAGCACTCGCGGGCAACGCACATCCACTAGTTCGAGGGACCTCGATTTGGTGACGGGCGTTACCCGGCAATTGGGCACGATGTTAGGTTCGGGCATCCCCATGACCGAAGCCCTACGCGCCCTTATCGATCAAGCAGAAGATCGCCGCTCCGAAACGATCTTCCGTGAGATTCGCGAACGAGTGAACCAGGGCGCATCCTTCGCAGACGCCTTGAGCGACCATCGCAATTTGTTCAGCGACTTGTACGTGAACATGGTTAGAGCTGGCGAGGCGACTGGAAACATCGATGTGGTGCTTTCACGTCTTGCGGATTACCTGCAGTCGCAGCGTGCGTTGCGCCGCAAGGTTGTATCCGCCATGACCTATCCGATGATGATGATCGGATTGGGCGCTTTGGTGGTGACGGCTCTAATGACCTGGGTGGTTCCGAAGATCACGGCGATGCTGACGGAGACCAACCAAGCCCTTCCGATGCCGACCCAGATACTGATTGCCATTTCTGACGTCTTCAAAGATTGGTGGTGGCTCGGCTTCTTGGGCTTAGCGCTGATGTCTTTCGTCTTCGAACGGGTGCACAGGAACTCGGCCAAGGGTCGGCTCTTCATCGACAAGACCATGTTGCGCATGCCGATCATCGGCGATGTGCTCCTAAAGCAGTCGGTGGCGCGTTTCACACGCACCCTCTCGACCTTGTTACAGAGTGGCGTCCCCGCCGTTCAGAGTCTTGAGATCACTGAGAACGTGGTCCAGAACCGCGTCATTTCCGATGCCACCCTGCACATTCGCACGCGAATCGTTGAGGGCTCGGACTTCTCCACCCCGCTCAAGCAAACGGGAGTCTTCCCCTCGGTCGTCGGCTATATGGTGGCCGTTGGAGAGCAATCTGGTGAATTGGAGCAAATGCTCGACCGTATCGCGTCCGCTTACGATGAGGAAATTGAGATCGCCACGGACCGCATGACGTCGGTGCTGGAACCGATCCTGATCATCTGCTTGGCCGTCGTAGTTGGTTTCATCGTGGTCTCGATTGTGCTCCCGATCCTCCAGGTCGGGCAGTTCTAAGCGACTTCGCAACGGTTTCAGGTCGCGCCAGACCCTCTGAAGCCCCCACGGGGGGTAATCTCCCCTCTGTAGGGAAGATCTTTCCAGTGCTATCGTATCTTTAGGTCGCCGAGCTGGCGTCCCACCTCACATACACCTCGCCTCTTCAGCGTGATAGAACGCTGCGAAACGATGAACATCCTCCGCCAAGCCAAGAAACGTCACACCGCCAAGAAGGGCGGCTTCTCCCTCGCTGAATTGATGGTCGTGATCGTCATCCTCGGGTTGCTCGCCACGCTCGTGGTACCCAAGGTTTTCGATGCACTCAAGCGCGCCTTCGTTGGCAAGGTCAAGAGTGACATCATGGCGATCGACTCAGCACTCAGTGACTACGCCATTAACAACGGCGGAAGATTCCCCGACTCGCTTGAGGACTTGGTGGTCCCCGATGAGAACGGGTACACCTACCTGAAGCAAAAGAGCGTCCCCCAAGACTCTTGGGGCATGGAGTATCAATACGAGCCGCCCATGGGCGGCAGCCAGCCGGATCCGCGTGTCTACACCTTGGGTGCTGATGGCGCCGTGGGCGGAGAAAACGACGATGCCGATATCAGCAACATCTCTCTCCTAGGCGGCGAAGACAATTGAATCTCCCCCACCGCAAGTCTTCCACGGGTTCCAAACGAGGGTTTTCCCTCGCGGAGCTCATGGCAGTCGTTGCGGTGATGGGATTGATCGCCAGTGTAGTCGCTGCCAATTTTATGGCTAGCCTGCCGCGCGCGCAGAAGAACTCCGCGCTACACGGAGTCGCTGCCGCAATCAGCGCTGCGCGCTCGGACTCCATCGCTCGCAACGGAGAGTTCCGTATCTATTACGACATCGATGCCAACTCCTACACGGTCAGTAGTCCCTACAAGTCAGGTGGCGGGGTTGCACAATCCGACGAGGAGCGCCTGATCGTCAAGCGCGCCCTGATGCCCGATAGCATTAGTATCGAGCGTGTCACCATCGACAACCTGGACTACACCGAGGGCCAGGTTTTCGTGGCCTTCACTCCTTCGGGCAGGGCAACAGGTCACACGCTCTTGTTGATGCAAGCGCCTATGGAGGCTGCGACGACTGTCGAAGTCTTGCCTCTCACCGGCTTGGTTCGCTTTTACGATGGTGACTTCGTTCGCGAGCCTGTGACGGAAGAGGACTTCGATTGATGCGCTTCGACTCACTAGCCGACCGCCGAAAGAGTGGGTTCACCCTGGTCGAAGTCGCAGTTTCCCTCGTCATCATCGGCATAGGCTTGACGCTCTGCTTGCAGGCGCTGCAGACCGCCAAGATGCAAGCAGCGCAAACGCGCAACTTCAAGTTGGCGCGCGAACTGGCAGTGATGACCCTGGGGCAAATCGAATCGGGACTGTTCAGCGAAGAGATCACCAGCGGATACAGCGAGAGCTATGCGCAGGAAGGCTATCCTGAATTCAACTTTGAGATTCTGCTCGGAGATGAGGAGTTCGAGGACGAATCCTACGACGATCACGGCGATTACCATGACGCCTTCGAAGCGCGCCGACAGCGCCGCTTGGACGAGGCCGACGAAGCGGATCAAGATGAGGACGAGATCGAAGAGGCTTATGAAATGGTCAAGATCCGCGTCACTTTCCCCAAGTTTCAGATCTATCGCAATAACCTCGTCATGGAGAGTTGGATGGTATGGGACCAAGTCTACGGACCGGATGAGGACCAGGAAGAGTCTGGAGGACCAAGCCCGCCGGGCCCCTAGGTGATGGATAATCAACTCATTCAAAGACGCGCGCCGCGCACGACGGCAACCAGTGGATTCACTCTGGCCGAGATTCTCGTCACGATCTTGATCATGGGTGGAATCATGGTCTCGGTCACGCAGATCCTGCACACCGCGCGAATCTCACGGGACAACATCCACAACATCCAGGAGACACAGCTCGCGGGCCCGGCGATCATGGACATGATCGAGCGCGACTTGCGCGGTCTTCTGACCTACAACCGAACAAAGGACCAGCACCTGCGCGTCATCGATGATGTGGACATGGGTGTCGACGGCGACTCCATCGACTTCGTTACGACCACCGATAACTTGGTTCAGCGCTACGAACAGGGTCGCTTCCTAAAAACCAGCATCAACGAGGTGGGCTACCGCCTGCGCCCTAATCCTGAGTACGACGAATTCCTTGAGATCTATCGCAGGGAAGATGGCGGCATCGATGACGAGCCCTTTACCGGCGGCGAATTCACCTTCCTCCACGACCGCGTGAAAGGCTTCGACATCCAGCTCTTCAGCGAAGACGGCACGGATGCCGAGCCCATTCCGAGCTGGGGCGAAGAGAATAGCGAGGACATCGGCATTCCCGCACGCATCGAGATCACCCTGGTTCTTGAGCTCAAAAGGCGAATCAAGCGTGAAGCCTTGAGGCGCGCTCCCAGCCACTTAATCGAAGTCACCTACAAGCGGGTCATCCGTTTGCCGGAAGCCCTGCGTGCCGATGAGGACGATCTGATCGCCCCGATGATCCCCCAGGCGTCTGCTGGCGAGTCGAGCGAGGATTCGACGGCTACCGGCGTTTCCCGCTAATCGCCTGAGCCTCAACGGAGTCCTAGGTCTCCTGGAAGCCGCTTAGAACCGTTCAATAGTCGACGAATTCGCCTAGGAACGGGCGCCCAGATCGCATTCTCGGGCTAGAATTCAAACGAATGCTGCTGATCGGACTCGCGTCCTCCAGATTCGTGCGCTCTCTTTGAAGCTAGCCACAACTTCTGGGCACCCCAAGTCCGATAGGAGTAGGGTCAAACGCTCCACCGCAATCGACAAAGAACCTCAGTATGAAAGTCGCCCTTATCTACGCCAAGAATCAAGGACTCCGCACGCAAGCTGCTGAGTTGTTCGCCGACGATACCGCTACAGCCGGCGATGGAGCCCGCGACGAGATCTTCCCTCCGCTCGGCATCACTGTCTTGGCCGGCTGGCTGATCAAGGCGGGCTACGAAGTCCGGCTTTGCGACGACTCGATCGAGACCATGGAAGTGGTTCGCGAGCACATCGAATGGTCGGACGTCGTAGGCATCTCCTCCTTGACGCCTAATGCGCGCCGAGCCCGTGAGCTCGGAGTCCTCTCGCGCCAGGAAATGGGCAAGCCGACCATCCTCGGTGGACCACACCCGACCACCAACCCGGAATTCTTCCTCGACGCAGGCGCCGCCGATGTTTGCTGCGCAGGCGAAGGCGACATCACCTTGCAGGAACTCCTGCCCGTGATCGACGACCGTTCGAAGTGGGGAGACATCAAAAGCCTTTCCTACCTGGTGGATGGCGAGGTCTTCAGCACACCGCGCCGCGAATTGCTGCGCGATCTGAACACCATCCCGATGCCCGCCTATCACTTGTGGGACATGCCGCGCTACATGCGCTTGATGGTCAACCCCTGCGTGACGGCCATCACCAGCCGAGGCTGCCCCTACCAGTGCACCTTCTGCGATGCGGAGATGACCCCGAGGCTCTACCGTTCGATGGGTCCCACCCAGACCGTCGACCTGATGGAGCACCTGCTCAAGACGTACAATCCCCCGCAGATTGTGCTATTTGATGACCTTTTCACGATTCAACGCAAGCGCGTGATCGAGATCTGTCAAGAGATCGTCGAACGCGGGTTGTTCTTCGAAT
>JBLIOI010000057.1:0-29561 GCA_047639675.1 Planctomycetota bacterium
GATTCCTTGTTCGCCAACGTCCGCGAGTCTTGCGCGGGGCGCACTATCTACGCGGAAGATGTTGTGGGCATGATCGTCGGGACTCGTGGCCATGTGCACGTAGTCGTACTTGGCGGGCGAGACGAAGCCGAAGAAGATGCACATGTCGCGGTGTCCATAGTTGCGACCGGTTTGGAGCAGCTCGACTTCCATGTCGAAATCGGAGAGGAGCAGATCGGGGACGAGAGCGATGCTCGTCGGTGATCGGAAGGGGGGCGCGTATTCGCTTTCCCCTAGGAGCTCAAGTGAGCCGCGGGCGTCATCGCCATTCCAAGTCCAGCGGGCGGGCTGCGTGAAGGCGTAGTTGGCGAGCGATGCAGTGGAAGAGAAGTCCTCCGAGTACACGAGCTCCCAACTAGAGTCCGATTGCGCGTCGTGATCCGCAGATGCGGACTGAATCGATAGGGCTTCGTCACTTCGGATTACCCCGGCGCAGGAGGCAAGGAGAAGACTAACGCCGAGTGCGACTCTCGCCGATCGTAGCCTCACTCTAGACCTCCGCGGGAACCACGAAGCCCTCACGGTACTTGCGTGTGAGAAGGCGGTTGGCCGCGTCGTTGCCGATGAAACGCTCGCTCGCCGGATCCATTTCAAGCCAGGGCCCGAGCCTTAAACCGGAGTTCTCGAAGTCGACACGGTTGGCGACGAGATGAGATCCGAGGCGATCATAGGTTTCGGCTGCCGCCGGATTGGAAGCGACCGCCGCCGCAATCTGCTCGTTGCTTTGGCTCTTTCCTAAGTGGTGGGAGATGTTGCCCATGTGGCACATCGCGCTCGAGATGTGTCCTTCACGGATGTCCGCTTTCAACATCGACGAGTCCCGCTCGCGGACGGCATCGATGAAGTTGGCGAAGTGATCCGTCGAGCCTTCGAAGCGCTTGATTTCCTTGCCTTGCTTGTCGACCGCAATGGCCCGATTGTAGTCGGGGATACGCAGGTAGCCGTTCTCGCAGTGGATGATCACGCCAATGCGCGCACCCATGTAGTTGTCCATGCTCCCGCCCCAGTTCTCTGCCTGGGCTTGCTTGTCACTGGGAAGACCTCGCACTTCGAAGATCAAGGGCGCAGTGTCAAACTCGTGGTACACCATCTGTGTATTCGGTGTGTCGCCGTCGTCGTCGTATCCGACCCGGCCGCCGATGCTCAAGGTACGTTTGGGGAGCTTCGTCTCACCCAAAGCCCAGCGGGCGATGTCCATTTGGTGGATGCCCTGGTTGCCCACATCTCCACATCCGGTGTCGAAAACCCAGTGCCAATCGTAGTGAAGGCTCTTGCGCTTCAATGGCTTGAGCGGAGCGGGTCCCGTCCATAGGTTGTAGTCGATGTGCTCGGCGACTGCCTGTGCCTTCTCTACCTTGCCGATGCTCTTGCGAGGCTTGTAGCAGAGTCCGCGCGCCAGGTTGATCTTGCCCAGGTTCCCCGCTTGAATCCAATCGATGCCGGCGGCGATGCCATGGCTCGAACGGCATTGCGTTCCTGTTTGCACGATGCGGTTGTACTTGCGGGCTGCCTTGACGATCTGGCCGCCCTCCCAGATGTTGTGGGAGACTGGCTTCTCTAGATAGACATCCTTGCCGGCCTGGCAAGCCCACACCGCTTGCAGTGCGTGCCAGTGGTTGGGGGAAGCGACAGAGATGGCATCGATGTCATCGCGGTCGAGTACATGCCTCAGATCGGCGTAGGTGTCCACCTTCTCGCCGCGGTCTGTGAACTTCTTCTTTGCCTCTGCAAGAACCTTCTCATCCACATCGACAAGAGCGACAACGCGGACGCCATCGAGTCGGTGCAGGCCATTGATGTGAGCACCGCCACGGCTTCGAATGCCGACGCATGCCACCCGGATCTCATCGTTCGGGCCAACGCGGCGCGCAAGGGCTAGGGGCGAAGTCGCTGACAAGGCGAAGAGCGTTGCGCTACTGCCTTGCAAGAAACGGCGGCGGGAGAAGTTCGTCATGACGTCTCGAATAAGTTGTGGGGGATCGGGCGGCGGGGTTGGCTTAGACTACGCTTCGGCCTAAAACCTGTCACTGGCCGTTTGCATAGTTCCGACCGGTTGATCTTCATGAACGCGTCCCATCTAGTGTTACTGGCTCTCTCGCTGTCCCTTGCTTCTTGTGAGTCAGCACCGCAGCGCGCCCAAGAAATCCATGTGGCTCACCTAGCCTCCGGTGATGGGTTCCCGCACCTGCGCGAGGCTTTTGCGAAGGCAAACCTTGGCTACGACGTGAATTGGCACCCGGATTGCCAATCCCTATCGCCCGTCGATCGCTCCCGCATATTATTTGTGCAGGGCCCTGCCGATCGCAGTGACGAACCTACAGTTGGTGACATTCTCTTGCTGGCCGCGGGCGAGTCCTGGCAGGCCCCGGATGGAATGGGAATCGATCTGCTTTGCTTCGATGTTCCACTCGATCTACATGGGGAGCTTCCGCACAGCATCCGGCCCGATTGGGATCCCAAAATCACGGACACCCCGGGGGGATGCGCCGAAGAAATAGGAGCCTATCGGCGCATCCTATTGACCTGGCTAGAGGAGAAGGGACCCTACGTGTTGCATGCTTTGAATGCGCACCGCGTGAGGATCAACGACTCCTTCTCGCACTACCATCCTTTGGACGGAGGCTTCGATGAGTTCTACCTCGTTCAGATGGCGGGTCCTGGCGCGCAATTGCTGACGTCGACCCGCGTCCCTTTAATCGAGCAGCGCAAGGTCAGCCGGGAACAAGCTGCTTCGCTCATTCAGACTCGAAAGCTACAAGTCGGCGATCTGGTGTACTTGCCCCGCGGGACGATGCACCGCGGGCTCGGTGGTCCTCTGGTCCAAGTGATCTCCGTCCCCGGCTTCGTCCCGAACAGTGAGATTGGCCTCGACCATCATCTGCGTGCACTCAACGAGCAGCTGGAGCTGAAGGGTGATCGCGCCTTGCCCTTTCAGCGCTCTGCTTCGAAGGCCGCCGTATTGAAGTGAGGCATCGCTTGGGGCGTTGGTGGAGATACCGAATCGGTATCTCTCCGGCTCATTCCCCGGTTTCGAGACCGGTGTATCCCAAGCTCTCCAGCTTGGCTTTCATACGAGCCTTGTCCGCCTCATTCTGTTCAGTGTGCGCGCTGTGGCTAGTACTCAAGGAGGTCGGGTTCTCTTTCATCCAGATCGAGTACTGCTCGATCATCTCTTTCAAGCGGACCGGCTCTTGATCAGCCAAGTTGACGCGCTCGTCCGGATCTGAGTTCAGATTGAAGAGCTCGATCTCTCGCTTGTTTTCGATCGACCTGCCGCTAGGGATGATCAGCTTGTAGCCGGATTCCACGTGCCGAATGGAGATGGAGTGGCTTCCGTAGCAGTACACGTATTCCCTCCACTTCGTGGACTCGCCGCGCATCATTGGAACCAAGCTCCGACCATCGAGACCTGCGGGGGGCGCGATGTCCACCAGTTCTAGCAGAGTCGGGAATAGGTCCACGTTCTCGACCCCCGCCGAGAAGCGTTGGCCTACGGGAACGCCGCGTCCCCAAAGAATGAAGGGCGTGGCCATCACCGGCTGATAGCCGTTGCCGCCGTGAATTTGATAGAAGACTCGGATCGGTGGGATCGAACGCAGGCCTTTGGCTTTCTCATTGCGTAGATGTTCCCACAAGCCTTCACCGTGGTCGGAGAGGATCGCTCCGATGGCGTCTTTGGCAAGACCCATGGCCTCCAGCCCTTTGATGAGAAGGGCCAAGTGCTCATCCAAGTGTCTGATCTCTTGGTCATAACGACCGCGACCCAAGATCATCCTCTGGAAGGCCTGCGCTACCTCGGCGGGATCACGCTCGGGCTGATACTCGGCCATGGTCTCCTGCCAGAACTCGATCGGAGCCTCGGACTTGGCCTCTGCGATCGGCAAGAGCCCATCGTACCGAGCATGGCGATGATAAGGATCGTGCGGATCGTAGGCGTGTATGAAGAGGAATAAGGGCTTGCGCTTGCCATCCTCGTCGAGAGTTAGAGCGGACTTGGCCCCATCTAACACGAGGCGCTGCAGTTCCAAGATCGTGCGCGCTGCTGGATCATCCTCGCCCTCCGCATTCAGGCAAGAGAAACAATCGAACTGGTCGAAGCCACGGTCGAAGCCTTGCTCCTCGTCCAAGAGGCAGTTGGCGACAACTCCCACCGTATGGTAGCCAGCCGCTTGGAAGACCTCCGGCAGGGTCGGCACTTCTTCTTCGAGCTTGTCCCTGTACGCGGTCACGTAGCGCCCATGAAACATGGAAACCATGGAGGGCAGCGTCCATGGCCACTGACAGGTCACATCCTCGAAGAGGACTCCTCCTTGGGCCAGCTTGTCGATCTCCGGCGAGGTCGGGCGCGGGTAGCCATAGCAGCTGAGGTGGTCGCTCCGCAGCGTGTCTACGACAACCAGCAGCACGTCCGGACGCGGGTCGGAATCCGCGGGCCCTCCACAGGAACTCACCGCTCCGATCAAAAGAGCCGTCAAGGTGAGGCTATCGAGGGAGGAGTTCAACATGAGGAGTGGACGGGAGGGGCTGGATGCGGGGGATACACGGGAAAGCCGAAGCATGGGAATGCCAGCGAAGCGAGTATAAGGGTTCGGGAGTCAGGACAGGAACGGGCGCCTATCTGATTACCGAGAACTCAGCCCTCGGTAATCAGCTAGGCGCCCGTTCTTGGCCTGACTCCCGAACCCTTTCTCCGTGCGCAAAAGGCTCCGCCGAGTCCTTAGTCAGTCACGGCGGATGCGCTTTGGCTAGGGTGCAATCCTTATCAACTAAGGGCAGACAAAAACGGCTGCGCCGTTGGAGAAGCTCGATCCGAAGGGATCCGCCGGATCACGGGACCAGCTTTGAACGTAGACCATGGCCGGGACCGTCGAAGGGTGCACCACCGAAGTCAAGTCCAGCACCATTTGACCTGTACAGTCGGTACCAGAACCACTGCCGCCACTCATCTGCACTCCGGTTCGAGTGAGGGGCCCTTGCACACAAAGGGTGCCGCCCTGCAAGGGAACGTTGTTGTCGCCGTAGCCGTAGAAGAGCATTCCTGGCTTGTTGTTGAGCAAGTTGTGAGCTGTGACGTTGAACGGTCCGCCGGAAAGGGAAGCGATCCCCGCGTCGGGAGTTAGAAAAGGAGTGCAGCCCTGGGAGTTGACCTTTCCAGTGCAATAGGTGGTTGGATTGACAAGGGTACACTCGATGGTCATGTCTTCGAATATCATGCCCATGGGATTGAACGGTCCGTCGTCGACGGTCCAGTTGAAGACTGTCAGTCCGGTGAAGTCGTAGGTGCCCAGCGCATCGAGAATGTCCAAGGACGGCAGCATGCTGCCTCCGTAGGTCACGTAGAAGCTGCTGTTGAACTGGCCGAAGTTTCCAGTCTGATCTAGCTCGACTCCGAAGGGGTTCTCGACATTGCTCGAGAGGAGAAAGCCATCCACGGCCGGATCGTTGTCACGCAGGACAAAGTAGGGCGTGCCGGGAAACGGATTCTCGAGTCCGATCTGGTTCGTTCCATTCGATAGCACGAACGAAGACTGGTCGATGTGATAGCCGCGGGTGGGGAAGTTCGTGCCGTTGGTAAACACAGCCGAGTCGAGCTCAAACTGCAAGGTCACCGCGTCATCCACCGCGAACTGGCCCAGCGTGCCGGGGTTGATGGCGTTGTATTCGACAGTGCCTGTGATCGTGATCGTTATGCCTGTGCCTGCGCTGGCGCTGCCCGCGAAGGTCAAGAGGGCCAGGCTGGAGGCGAGGAGTGTGGAAGAGCTCATAGGGCTTTTCGGAGATGGGTTGGCTTGGAGGGCTGCATCAGCTGAGAGCTGTACGAGATCGGAGGGGCGGGACGATCTTAACCGCAAATACACGATGATGGGCTCTGTCTGTCACAGAAGCCTTGCAGGCAACTGATTGCCGGGGCTGCGCAAGCCATAGAAGCTACAGGCTGTTCTGACAATTCCCGTCCAAGCCCTATGGCCAACAGGTACGTGCGAGTTCTAGTCACTACGACCACTTCCGGGCTTCTCAATTCACTTCAAGGGACAGCGCATCGCACCAATTCTACCCGCTAACGTATTGCCAATTTCGCGCTGGAACGGGTAGAAGTGGTACGACACCGTACCTATGGTCGATGTCCACGCTGCCTTTAGGCATCAACGCGCATCGATGTCTTGGGTAGGGTCGGACCCAGTCTATGTACCCAGCAAAGCGAAGAGCCGTGCCCGCGCGTAGGTCCACTCGCGTTGCACGCTGCGCACGGAGATGTCGAGAGCTTCCGCTGTCTCCTCCACGCTAAGGCCGACGAGGAAGCGCAGCCTTGTTACGGCGGCTGCGCGCTCATCATCTACCTCTAACTTCTCCAAGGCCTCGTGCAGGGCAGCGGCCTGTTCGCAATCAAGTTCGACCGCCGCGTCGGCGATTCCTAACGTGACGCGCCGGGCGCCGCCGCCGCGCTTCTCGCTGTTCACGCGCCGGGCGTGTTCGATCAGGATGCGTGCCATAGCGGTAGCCGTGGCGGCATAGAAGTGCTTGCGGTTTTCCCAGCTGACGCCTTTCTCCTGAAGCATGCGCAGGTAGGCCTCGTTCATGAGAGCTGTCGGCTGCAGGGTGTGACCCTTGCGCTCGTGCGCCATGCGACGATCGGCGATGCTCCGCAGCTCATCGTAGAGCAGCGAGTTCAATTCATTTAAATCACCCGCCGCGAGCATCTCCGTCAAGTCTCGTCGCTTGTCACTCACGGCTACTTATCTTGCTCCTGTTCGGTCGGCGCAGCGTTGGTCCAACCCGGGCCGATTTCGGTGTCCAGACCGGCGATAGCCAGCTCCTCCCGCAACCTCTCAAGGTCCCAAATGAGTACGCGGTTGGACTCCGATGAGACCAGAAGGTGGCGCCCGTCCGACGTGAAGCGGGCCATGCTGAACAGCTGGCGTCCGGGGGGCTCGAACACGACTAGGGCCTCGCCAGTCGTGGCTTCGAGGAGCATGAGATGGCTTCGACCAGAAGTCCCTGCCAGGAGTTTGCTGTCAGGGGAGTAGCGCGTCACCTTGGCCGAGGCTCTGGTCGAATAGTTCCGCGAAGCGCGGTACACGCGCTCCCATGTTCCCACCCGATGGACGTGATACTCGTGATCCGTTCCGAATGCGATCCAGCGCCCGTCGGGACTGAACTGCGGTGTGCAGTCACTCTCTTCCGGGGCGAGGTGGGCGACCTCTTTGCCATCCGTTGTACTCCAGATGCGCACGCCGGAGCCCCGATAACAACCGGCCGCGACGAGTCCAGCGTCAGCACTGAGAGCTAACCTGGTGGTCCCGGGTTGAACATGAATCTGCAGGCTCTCGCCCTCTCCGTCTAGAGGCATGAGGTTCAAGTGCTCCAAACTCAAGAAGGCGAGCAGCTGCCCATCGGGTGTGGCCGCCAGATATTTGCTGGGTCCTGGGTAGACAAGTTCGGGATCTCCTGCGAAGCGACCTCTTTCAATGCGCCAGCGCACGAGGCTTTCACGCGATGCGACCAGCAGCGAGCCGTCGGGCAGAAAGAGCTGATCGAGGAACGACTCAACGTTGAGCTGGTCCAGGCGCGTTCCACTGGCGAGATCCCACAACAGCACTTCCATTTCACCTCCCGATGCGATCAGGGTATCCGTGGCATCGACCGAGATGCTTGAGGGGTCTTTGTGCTCGTGGCCGCGCAGCTCCCGGAGAATACTTCCGTGGACCACCATGCCGACGCGGACCCGCTTTGGTGTTGACAGGCCCAGCCGATCGAGGGCCAGGGGCGATTCGTGCAGGATTTCATCCGTGATCGCAAGGGTCTCGCTTGTCTTGAGGTCCCACAGGCGCGTTGTCCCGTCCCAGGAGCTGGTCGCCGCCACGTCGCGGCGTGGGAAGGCCGAACGCACGATCTCCGCCCGGTGTCCCACGAGGGTCGCGAGCCGCTCACCACTCTCTATCTCCCAGACGTAGGCCCGATGGTCCCCGCACCCGGCCAGCAGGCGTGTCCCATCGGGGCTCCAGGAGATGGTCAGGACCTGTTCGTCGTGGTCTTTGAGCTCGGTCAACAGTTCACCTTCGAGAGAGTAGACCCCGACCGGATGAGTCTCCTCGAAGGCCACCGCGATGCTGTTGCCTGTGCTCGAATAGCGGATCATTCTGGGCGGGTTCAGAGGGTCGAATTGCACAAGCGAGCGCTCTTCTAAAGTGTCGAGGTCGATCTCATGCATACGCCCGTCAGGCCAACAGAGCGCCACTGCAGGACGGTCGGGAGCAAAATCGAAATGGCCCACGGGGATACTCGGCACGTCGAGGAGTCGCACGGGACCCTCCAGATCCCAAATCACAGTACGTTGCCCCTGCGCGCCCGAGCGTGCGTGGTGGACCAGGCCTAGGTACCGACCGTTGGCACTGAAGCGCGCGCGCCAGACTGGGTAGCCGTTGCCCTCTAGGTTGAATAGCAGGCTGCCATCAGTTGCGCTACGCACTTCCAGCTCGCCGTTCAGTAGACCCAGAAAGTAGCGCTCGAAGGAACCGTCAAAGCACAGGATGTAGCGGTCCTTGGCGGACTGTGGCCAGGACCTCTCGCTGGCGATGTCCGAAAGCGCCAGGCTGGACGCGCCCTCGTCGAGTAGATCCCGCCCCGGTCGGATCGCCGCCGCGAGCCCCAGTAACTCAAGCGCCTGCTCGCGCCGGCCGGCCCTCCCGCCATGACGAAGGGCGCGCGCCTCCGCAAGGTAGGCATTGCGTAACTGCTCGCGCGCGAATTCTTTGGCCTCGCGCGTTTCTTCGATGCTGGCTTGTAACTCGAAGGTCGCGACCACGGCACCGACAACCAGGGACACGGCCAACAGCGCAACCGCCGCGATGAGCGAGGTCACCAGCGGACTACGTCGCCAGGCGAGCAGCATGCGCTCGAGGTGAGTCGCCCTGCGTGCCTGGATCGGCTCATACGCGATCCAGCGCTCAAGGTCCTGGGCCAGGGCTAGTGCCGATTTATAGCGGCGCTCCGGTTCCTTGGCGAGGCACTTATGGCAAATGGTCTCCAGGTCGCGATGGATCTCCGAACGCACTGCGCGCACCGCGGTTGGCGTCTCCTCTTTCACTTGGCGCAGTGTTTCGATCAGCCCCGCTGCAACCACTGGAGGACGGCCGACCAGCAGCTCGTACAACACGCAGCCGAGAGAGTAGACGTCGGTTGCCACAGTCACATCGCCCGTGGCCGAGGCTTGTTCCGGGGCCATGTAGCTCGGCGTACCGAGAATTAATCCGGTCACGGTTTGGCGTCTGGCTCCATCGATCAATTTGGCCGTGCCGAAGTCCGTGACGTAGGGCGCGCCATCCTTGTCAAGCAGGATGTTCGAGGGCTTGACGTCCCGGTGCAACACGCCGTGGCGGTGCCCGTGGTCCACGGCGTGCGCGATGCGGGCTATCAATTCCGCCGCGGCACGCGGGTCGTCGTGGTACTTCTCCGTGCATTGACCGAGGCTAGGACCTTCGATCAGTTTCATACTGATGAAGTGTCGCCCCTCGTGTTTACCGACTTCGTACACGGGCACGATAGACGGGTGATCCAGCAAGGCGGAGACCTCGGCCTCGACCCGGAAGCGTTGCACTTCTTCGCCCGTCGCCAGAAGTCCAGAACGCAAGAGTTTGATCGCGACAGTTCGATTCAAATCGATCTGGCGCGCTCGGTAGACCACTCCTGAACCGCCCTCGGCGATGTATTCGAGCAGCTCATAATTCCCCATGCCAATGGGCAACTTTAGTCCCGCCGCAGATTCCTCTTCCAAAGAGCGTTGGGCGGCCTCGCTCGCCAGCTCTGCGCGTTCGTGGGCCTTGACCAGTTGTTCGAGCTGGCGGCTCATCTCCGAGTCGCGCCCTTCGAGTTCGGCCAGAAAATCCCGCTGCTCCTGGGGCGGTAAGTCTATGGCCTCGAAGAAGAGGTTCTTTAGATTGCTGTCGGTCGGCATTTTTGCGCGTGTTCGGCCCCAAGAGGGCTCGCGCGCTGCGGTGGCCCAGGTTTGCACGCCCTCGCGGGGCTTGCGAGCCCAAAGGCCACGCTCAAGGATTTTACGCAAATCTCGAGATTCTTGGCCGGTCTTCTTGGCGCTTTGCACAAGGGACTCCTTACGAGGCGGTCTTTTCTGAGAGGGGTCGCCTGTGTTGCATGAAGCTCCTCAGAAGCAGGAGCCATTCAAGTCAGCCGCTATATACCCCCTTGTGATTCCATGAGAAACATCATTCGCCTCTTCTGTGCGTTCACGCTTGTCGTGGCTTGCGCTTCGACTGCAGCAGCCTCCCCGCAAATAACAAATGCAGGGTCAAAGAACGGAATCACTTCCCAGCGCATTGTTCCGCCCGCGCCAGAAATGCCCGCTTACTCATACTTGACGGATAAAGCTCAGTTGGCACGCACGGGTACTGCCTTGGGAGCGGTCGACGTAGAGGTGCAGGGCCCACTGAATACCCAACTTTTTCCAGTCTTCGACGGCGAATTCACGGCTAACTTCGAGTTGATCTCCAACACGGTCAATCACTTCTACTTGACCTCGATCTCGCCGGACGGAACGCGCAGTCCGACGGCTTTGGTGGCGATCACGCGCGACAACCAGGCCCCCAATCTGTTCATCGACTTGCCGCTAGATGGCGCGGAGGTCACGACACCGACCGTCGACGTGGCTGGGCGAGTGGGGGACCTCCTCGGCGGATTTGATGGGCTCGACGTCTTCGTCAATGGAATGGAAGCGGAGGTGGACATTGGAATCGGACAGAACGGGACCTTCTTCCTGTCCAACCTCGTATTGGACCCCGTCGGCGCCCCGACCTTGATCACTGTTGTCGCGACCGACTCCTTGAGGAACCAAGCCGTACGAGTGATCAACGTGAGTCAGATCACGATTCCCGTTGGCTCGCCGGAGATGCAAATTGTATCCGGTGACGACCAGACCGGTATGATCGCCACGCTCTTGCCCCAACCCGCGACAGTTGTTGTGACGCGCGGTGATGGCACACCCTTCGACGGCAAGGTCGTCACCTTCCAGGTCACCCGAAGCGATGGAAAGCTCTCGTCGGTTCTTGACGGTACCTACTCCACCAGTGTGCAGGTGATCGCTGATGCTGGCGGCGTCGCTACTGTCTTCTGGCGGCTTGGCAGCGACGCGGGATGCGGCAACAACCGTGTCGAGGTCACGAGCACGGACGTGGTGGGGACGACCCTTTTCTTCGCCTCGGCAGCGCCCGGCTCCGCTGCGCTCGTTCAGGTCGGAACGGGAAACAACCAGAGTGGGGAAACTGGTGGGCCTTCGAACCTGCCGCTGAGGGCTTGGGTCAACGACAACTGCAACGGGGTGGAAGGAGTTCAGCTGACCTTCAGCGTTGTCGAGGGCGGTGGCTTGGTCGACGGCCTCACTCAAGTCACGGTGCCTAGTACTGCAACCGGTCACGCTTTCGTGCAGTTCAACTTCGGTCCATCCGCCGGTTCGAATCGAGTGGAAGTCGACTTCGCGGGCAACTTAGGATCGCCCGCCGTCTTTCTACTCAATGGCGTGAAACGCGACGAAGACTTGGGCACCCGCTTCAGAGGTCTCGTGGTGGACGACGGTGGCCGCGTACTAGAAGGCGCTTCGGTCATCCTGTCCGTTGCTGGCCAATCGCGGCCTGTAGTATTGACCGACTCCTATGGCCAATTCGAGATCCTGGATATCTCACAGGCTGGAGCAGCGCATCTCGAACTGGATGGTGGTACGGCGACGGCCGTGAACGGGCAACCGATTCCACTGCTGAGTTTTCCCAAGCTCGGCTTTCAGCTGATATTGGTGGAGGGGGCTTGGAACTCACTTCCCACTCCCATCGTCTTGCCCCCCCTGGACCCCGCTAACCAAGTCGTGTTCGACAACACGGCGGACGTGATCCTCAGAGTCAACGGCATCGCCGGATTGGAGATGATCGTGCGCGCGGGATCGGTGACGCTTGCGAACGGCGACGTGCCTGACGCTCAAACTCCCGTAACGCTGTCGCTGAATCAAGTCGACTTCGACGAGATTCCCATGCCTCTTCCCGACGGGGCAGCAGCGCCGTTTGCGTGGACCTTGCAACCGGGCGGCACTCACTTCGACCCTCCGGTAGAAGTACGTATGCCGAACATGGTCGGTTTGGCTCCCGGGGCAATCGCTTACTTCCTGTCTTTCAACCACAGCACGGAGCGTTTCGACATCGTCGCTTCGGGATCCGTCACCGAAGATGGCGGACTGATCGTGACCGATCCCGGGGCGGGAATCGCGACCGCTGGGTGGGGCGGCTTCTGTCCGCCTTATCCGTGCACCACGGAGGTTACCGGCGAAGCGAACACCGCCGGTTGGGAAGAATCGGGCAGCTTCATCGTGAGCATGCTCAGTTTCATGCAGCTCACAGAGGCTCCCTGCAAGAATCTCCTCGATGGATCGATCGCCGGGCTCAAGAGCTACCGAGATTGCGTCAGTAATGCTGTGGCCTGCGCAAGAAACAGCACCACCAACGCGATCACCGTCCCTGGCACCAGCTCGGGAGGATTCATCTTCGGGCTAGGCACGGCGGCTGTCTTTGGCGCCAAGGAGCTGGGGAACATTGTCAACGATGCCTATAACTCCCCCGAACCAGAGAGCGGGGTCGTGAGTGTCGAAATCTTGAGTGAGACCGTGTGGGAGGTGCCGACTGAGGTGCCTTCAAAATTTGCCGAGTGGACCGCGCGGGTGTACTTCGATTTCCCCCAGCCGAACATGATCATCGGTGATGCGGTTCAGATCATCGACCTCTCGCAATTCGATTTCGCCGCGATGTCAGAGCTGACCATGACGGTCATGGTCATGGAGAATCCGTCGCAAGCCCTCGTGGAGGGAACGTTCATCGAAGTCACAGGGGTGCCGATAGGCACCGTCCGCGTCGGTGGACAATCAGCGCCGATTCGACCCGACGGTAGTTTCTCGGTTCCCAACGTCCCGGCCACAATTGGAACGCCGATTCGACCGCGATTGCTCTTTGAAGGACTGGAAGTCCAGCTCGATGCCGCTCCCCTCCTCTTCATGGAACCCATCTGCGGGGGCGTGACTAAGTTCGGGGAGATTCCTCTGGAGCCGGAGCCGCTGTACCCCCTCTCGCTTCACTGCCTGAATGGGATCACCGTGTTGAACCAGCTGGGTCAGAGCTGGCAATTGCAAATCCAGGCGACGATGACGGACAACTCGCTGCTCGATGTGAGTTCCTCGCTCTACGGCACCTGCTACACCTCCAGCAATCCCGCCATCGTCTCGGTGGATAGCAATGGATTGGTGACGGCTGCAGGCAACGGATCAACCTGGATCACGGTTTGCAACCAGGGCACGACTTGTGTCTCGCACGTGATTAGTTCACTCGGTGATCCGCTCACCACGGTCGTGGGCTTCGTGACCTTGGGAGACGGAGCGCCGGTCGCCGGCGCGAACGTGTCGGTCACTCCCAGCGGACTCTCGGACACGACGTCCGCGAACGGACACTTCAGCATTCCGAACGTCCCGACGTTTCTTGGCGACTTGACGGTCTTTGCCAACCATCAGGTCGGTCCAAACTTCTTGTTTGGGTTCGTCACCGACATCGTACCGGTGCCCGGCGGCTTGACCGATGCGGGCGTGATTCAGATCGATGACACCGTCTATTGGATAGATAATGTCAGCGGTTCGTGGAATGACCCCGCGCGCTGGAGTACCGGAAGTGTGCCAGGGCTAGGTGATAACGTCGTCATCGATCGACCAGGGGGCGAGTACACCATCAACCTCGGCGGTGCCGTGGCAACGGTCAACAGCTTGAGGTGCGAGGAGATGCTTGTGATCGACTCGGGTAGCTTGACTGTGATAGCGCCGTTCCAGGTGAACAACAGCTTCACGATGACCGGCGGGACACTCGCGAATTCCAGAGTGCTGCCGGGTTTTGGGTCCAGTGGGATTTCCGTTTCAGGAGGGACGTTGGATGACATGGAGTTCGATGGCCCGTTGGCGTTCATCGGAAATGGCACCAAGACCCTCGTGGGGCAGTTGACTCTCAACGGATTGACAACTATGGCCCAGGGGACGCTGGCTGGTGGGACGATTGATGGAACGACTCCGCTGAACGTAACCGGGAGCAGCACGCTCAATGGCGTGACTCTCGACACGGACGTGCAGGTCGCGAACAGCATTAGCTTGACGATACAGAACGGTCTGACGTTGAACTCGAGCATGACCCTAGGATCGACATCCTGGGGGAGATTGCATTGGTCAGGTACACAGACCTTGGATGGAATAGGCGTCATCAATATGTCGAACGTGACCTCAACTCTCAGTCCACTTTCCGGGACCTTGACTATCGAGTCGGGCATCGAGATTGAGGGCTACGGCCGGATGACCGGCCCCTGGGTCAATCGTGGAACGATCCGGAACTCGACATCGTCTTCGCTGAGGTTCGACGGAAGCGGTTGGGTGAACGAAGGATTAATCGAGGCTTCGGTCCCAGGTGGCAGCTTGATTCTTTCCGGAACAGGTTGGTCGAATGCTGCGACAGGTACGATGCTGCTGAATGATACGACGGCATCGCTGTCAGGTACCTACACCCAGAATGGCGCGCTGACTGCGAACAACGCAGTGGTCAACTTGGGTGGCAGTTTCACTCTCGCGAACCTTGGCGTTCTCAGTTTGACGAGTACACAACTGAATCAAACTGGGACCCTAACCAATAATGCGCCTGGTGGGTTGGACGTCGGCTCCTTCGGCACGGAGTGGAGGCTGAATGGCGGCACGATCATCGGCGGGTCGGTGAACGGCACGAGCACCTTGATGGTGGTCGGGAGCAGCACGCTCATTGGCGTGACTCTCGACACGGACGTGCAGGTCGCGAACAGCATTAGCTTGACGATACAGAACGGTCTGACGTTGAACTCGAGCATGACCCTAGGATCGACATCCTGGGGGAGATTGCATTGGTCAGGTACACAGACCTTGGATGGAATAGGCGTCATCAATATGTCGAACGTGACCTCAACTCTCAGTCCACTTTCCGGGACCTTGACTATCGAGTCGGGCATCGAGATTGAGGGCTACGGCCGGATGACCGGCCCCTGGGTCAATCGTGGAACGGTCCGAAACTCGACATCGTCTTCGCTGAGGTTCGACGGAAGCGGTTGGGTGAACGAGGGTTTGATCGAAGCCACATCAACCGGCGACATAATTTGGTCGGGCTCGGGGACAAACGACGGGACCATTGCTTTGGGATTTGCCTCGCAACTGACAGGTAGCGCTTCGTTCGTCCAAGGGGCAATGGGTATCTTGCGGTTGGAGATCGGCGGAACCGCTGCCGGCCAGTTTGGACGCGTCAGCATGTCGAGTACTGGTAGCTTGGATGGGGGGCTCGAAGCCACAGCTGTGAATGGCTTTGCGCCCGCAGCCGGCAACACCTTCCAGGTCGTCTCGACCAGCTCCCAAAGTGGGATTTTTTCGAGCGTGAACTGCACCAACTTTAGCTGCACGACCGATTACTCGAGCGGGAACTCCGTCGTACTCAGCGTGCTCTGATTTGAAGGGCCGAGTCCTAATACTTCTACTCGCTAATGGGTAGCCCATTTCGAGCTGGAGCGGGTAGAAGTAGCGCGACTCCGTGCCTCCGAGAATCGCTCCCTTTGGAACGGTTCGAGGCAAGAACCTCAATCTACAATTCGCAGACCGCAGGAACTCCTTCCAGCCCTTTCTCAGTCCCCAGACGGAGAGTCGCCTTTCCGAATCATCTCGACAAGTTGCTTGGCGAGCGGGTTCGGCACCGGAATTGTCAGGTGGTACTGGGACAGTCGCCAACGATCCTTGCCGCGAAGCATGACTCCGGTTCCGCGAGTGACTCCATAGGAGTCGTTGTCTAGGAGCTCGTCGAACCAGGCGGTTTGCCCTTCTTTCGACACGTAGGCGTTGCGTTCACTGGCCACATCAGTCCAGCCGCGTCCCTTCGAGAAGTAAGGTTCCGCGTAGGAACGAAACTCTGCAAGGGTCCAACGTTCGGTCGCGTCCGTGCCCATGTAGATGGCGCCGGGTGCGAAGTGATCGAAGTAGCGTTTTCCGTCGGCCTTGGATGCAGCGTCGTGGAAGTCTTCGAGTACGGCGCGCACCCGAATGGACTCGAGTGTATTGAAGATTGACTTTCCGCTCAAACTTGCAGGCGTGTGTCCCTCGCCTATCGAAGATAGTGAAACGCACCGGCGCCGACTTGAGTTCGCGCAGAGTCGACTCGACGCGTTCCATTCCGCTACGCCAGCTTGAGTCCGCGCCGCCCACATACATCGCAACCGGCAAACCGATTAGCTGCTCGAGCTCTTCATAGCCATCCTCATTGGGGAGCCCGGGTATGACGCTCAGCGAAGCAAAGCGCTCCGGCTGATCGAGAGCCAATTCGAAGGCAGACCTTCCGCCGTTCGAAACTCCCGCGAGGTGAAGCTTGCCGCCATCCATCTTGTAGGTGGCTTCAATGTGTTCGATCAGTGCGTAGAGAAGCGGCAAGTTCTCCCCGCTCAGTCGTTCGCCTTGGGGCGCGACCGGTGCGATCACTGTCCAACCCAAGCGCAGAGCTTCATCGTGCCAGTACAAGCGGAAACCCGCATCGACCATTCCCCGGTCTTGGGCTCCCGGGGGGAGGGCCAGCAAGATGGGGCCGACATCATCCTTGCCTATAGTCACGGGACGCAGCACATCATACTCGATCAGCCCATTCAGGCCGTGCGTCGTCCGTTCTTGGAGTTCTTCTGTGGCTACCTTCTCCGAGGTCTCAACTACTGAGTCCGTCGACTGAATCGGTAGGGCACAGAGCAGGAGTGTTTGAATCAGCACATTATCTCTCGTGTTCGAATTCGCTATCCATGCGGTTGGGCTAGGCATTCTAGACGGAGCGCGCCGGACCTGAGCAAGTTCCGCCGCTCATTGCCGTGAGAGCCTTGTGCACTAGGGAGCGACACTCACAGTTAGTACGCGCGCTGGCTATGCGGCCTTTGCTTCCTTCGCCGGTTTACGGACAGGTGCTTTCACGTGCATCAAGCGCAAGCTGGTTTGCATGACCGGACCCATACCGAGTGCAAAGAGGACGGTTCCTAATCCAAGGGATCCTCCGAAGAGCCAACCTGCGACGAGGACGGTTAACTCAATCACGCTGCGCGTCAAACGAATACTCTTGGACAGTCGCTGGTGTAGACCGAGGATGAATCCATCACGAGGGCCTGCTCCGAAGTTGGCGCCGATGTAGAGGCCGGTCGCGATTCCCATCACGAGCATGCCTGCGACGAATTGCAGGACGCCACCCAAACCACCCTCTTGGATTGGAAACCAACTCTGCACATGCAATAGATCCAACCAAGGGCCGATTACGGCCATGTTGAAAAGAGTTCCGAGGCCAGGGCGGACTCTCAAGAAGAGGGCGCTAATTAGAATCAAGGCCAGGCCGGTCAACTGGCAAACGCGCCCGAAGGTGAGGCCTGTGTGGTTGGACAGGCCATCGTGAAGTGTGGACCAGGGATCGAGGCCAATGTGCGCCTCGAGCATCAGCGAGATCGCAAAGGCAAAGATGAACAATCCAATCTGCAGCCGAAGGAATTGGAGCACGAATTGAGTGGGCGTTAGTTTAGACACAGTGACGAGCATACGGTCTGTGCGCGAGGTGCACCCAGGAAGAGAGACCGAATCTATTCGGTGCCCGTGCCCTCTGGAATGCCGTCGCGCGCACTTCAGAAACTCACCTAGTCGTCATGGGGGGTACGGCTCGGTGCCTGTACGGAAGCGCTAAGCCTAAAGCTGCCGACCTTCAGCTTGGGAAGCTGGGAGTGTCGGTGGGGAGGCCTGGATGGACAACAGGGGACTCCCTGGTCTCTGGCAGATTGCAGACGGACTCATGGGACGGATGAATCGCGACGTGCGGCGACCCTGAGAGGCAGGAGGTCTATGTATCTTTCACCTTGTACGGGTAGGGGAGCGAGTCAGTGTAGTTGGAAAGGGCAGGCCAACCCGTTCGGCATCGCCGGCTGAATTCGCCGATGGGGGGGCCGAGCCAGTTTGATTTGCACAACAAGGACGCAAGCAGCGGCAGAAGTCGAAGGACTTCTTTTTACGCTCTAGGGTTCGACTCCAAGGGTCTCGATGTACTTCTCGACTGAATCTTGTTTGTCGATTTGCTTCCCGATTCGTCTTGCTGGTTCTAGCCACAGGCTACCCATTGGCCCAATTCGTTTTGAGCAACACTGCCCATGCTATCTCTCGCTGAATAGGTGATTGGAGTAGGGGGTGTTGATCCGATTCGATTCCGGCAACAACGCCCGTCGGGGAACCGTGTGCTACCCTGTGGCTCCCGCCACTAGCCCATGACACAAATAATCATCGTCGCCAGCCTCACCCTGCTGGCCTCCTTCTTCTGCTCGCTCTTCGAGGCCGTGCTCTACGCTATCCCGCCCGCGCGGGTCGACGTATTGCGGCGGGAGGGCGGCAAGACTGGGGAGGAGTTGGCCAAGCTCAAGGCCGATGTTGAGGAGCCGATCGCGGCGATCCTGACGATCAACACGATTGCGCACACGGTCGGTGCGGCCTGGTGTGGCGCGATGGTCGGCGACCTCTTCGGCAGCGCCGCCGTTGGGATCTTCGCGGCGATCTTCACGGTGCTGGTCCTGGCCTTTACAGAGATCGTGCCGAAGAGCTTCGGTGTCCAGCACGCGAACAAGCTGGCCCTCTTCGTCGTGCGCCCGATCAAGATCATGATCTGGAGCGTCTGGCCGATCGTGTGGGTCGCCAAGCGCGCCATGCATGCCGTCGCGGGAGAGAGTGGCCCCTACAGCCCGAGCGAAGACGATGTGATGGCCGCTTCGATGCTCTCGGCCAAGGGCGGTAAGGTGCGGGGCGAGGAGGCGCAGTGGGTGCGCAACGCGCTGATGCTCGACCGAGTCACCGCGGCCGACCTGCGCACGCCGCGGACGGTGGTGCACAGTTATCCTGCCGACACGCCGCTGCGCGAGCTCATCGCCGAGGCGCCGAATTGGATTCACAGCCGTGTCCCGATCACTGAAGCGGGCGGGCTCGACGAGGTCGCCGGTAAGGTTTACCGTCGCGAGGTCTACGACCGCCTGCTGCTCGAGCCCGAGACAACGCTGACCCTGCGCGACCTAGCCCACCCGATCGAGTTCGTGCCGGACACGCTGCCGGCGCACGAGCTGCTCCAGCTATTCCTCTCGAAGCGCATGCATCTCGTCGCGCTGAAGGACGAGTACGGCGGCTTCGATGGGGTCGTCACTTTGGAGGACGTCCTCGAGAGCTTGCTCGGCCAGGAGATCGTCGATGAGCACGACGAGGTCGCCGACATGCAGGCGCTGGCACGGGAGCGGCACGGTGTCGTGACGTCGGAGGATGGGCCGGTGACTTCCCCTGAACGCGAGTCTGATGAGGCCAAGCCGCTGGCCTGACGCGCCACGCTCCCTGCGCAATCTTCAGGTGTAACGAGTTGTACCACTTCCACACGCTAGCTAGCGCAGAGCTAATTTGGAGGTGGGGTGCGTAGAAGTGGTACGACTCCGTACCTCCGAAACTGCCCGGTCCGGTAGGCTTGTCTCATGTATTGCACCCCGCTGCTCTTGAGTCTGCCCCTGGTTCTTCTTTCCCTTCAAGCCCCGCCGGCCCAGGAGCTTCTCGGATTGAATAGCTCGGAGCCGATCTTCCTGGGCGAGGGCCCGACCGACACCGCGCTGCATCCGCCGTCGACTGGTACCTTGAAGGCCGTGATGCTCTTCGCCCGCTTCCCCGACGGAGAGGAGGACCTGAGCATGAAGGAACTCCACCGTCTTCTCGTGCCGCAGGCCGCTCAGTTCTTCGAGTCGTCGTCCTACGGCAAGTTGAAGCTCGAGGTCACGCCGCACTTCGAGTGGTACGCGATGAAGGGCGCATCCACGGACCCCGGCTACGACTGCTCCAAGCACGAGACACACAAGGGCTACGTGCAGGAGGTCGTCGCTGCTGCTGACGAGGACATCGACTTTAGCGACTACGCACTGATCTACGTCGTCGCGAATAAGGCACCCGGTACCTTCAACTCGCCGACCTTCAACGCGCACGGCGGCGAGGGCTTCCGCGCCGACGGACACGAGATCCGCTCCGCGGTGACCTTCGGAAACGACGTTCGCGGAGAGAACTGGGGCTGGCAGACGCTGGTGCATGAGACCGGGCACGTGCTGGGCTTACCCGATCTCTACAGCTACGAGCCTTCGAAGGGCGTCTACAAGAACATCCACCGCTTCACCGGCTCATGGGATCCGATGGGATTCCAATGCCACTCCCGTCACTACCTCGCTTGGCATAAGCGCAAGCTCGGCTGGCTCGACGATGAGCACTTCGAAGTCATTACGGAAGGGAAGGGGACAGCGGAGCTCTCGCACATCGAGTCGGGCCGCGGCCTCAAAGCTCTCGTCCTGCCGATCTCTAAGAGTGAAGCCTACGTGGCCGAGGTGCGGCACCTCAGCGAGGAACGCAGGGAAGCGGGAGTGCTATTCTACAAGGTGTCCGTCGCAACGCCCTCGGGGCGCGGCGCGATTCAAGTACTACCGGCCAAGCCCGACGACGACGAGGCGCAGCCCGGCTTGGCCAAGCGTTACATCGCTCTCTACGACGCACTGTTCGCCGCTGGCTCGACCTTCGAGGACGAGGAGACCGGCGTTCGCGTCGAGGTAAAGGCGGGCGCGAAGGGCGGCTTCCGCCTCGACGTTACGCGCGCGGAGTGATACGGAACCTGTTTCCGTAGCACCCGGCGCCGTTCGCAACACAGGGAAAACCAGCGGCGACAGCGCGCTAGGTTCAGAGAAACCTTGTCAGGTGTCGATGGCTAGAGCACTCATGAAAGTACTACTAAGCGTAGCCCTCATGGCCCTTTTCAGCGTTCAAGCGACCGGGGCTTACCAGGAGCGTTCGAACCGTCAGGGGGAACGCCAGTCTCCGAACATCGAACTAGAAGAGGTCGACCGCGACTCTCGCATCGTCTGGTATAGCGTTTGGGAAGATGCGAAAGCGGAAGCCAAGCGTACTGGTCGCCCAATACTCTTGATGAGTGCGGCCCCCCGGTGCAATGAAGTGCCGGGCATGTGGTGACCGGGATACCAGGGTACGGAGACTGAGTTCTTCTCCGATCCTGCGGTGGTCACCGCATCACGTGAATGGGTTTGTGTTCGGCCGGCGACGTACGAGTCGGCTATCGAGGCTGAGGTTCTGCAGTCCTACTACATGGGAAGACAGGGCACCTTGGAGAACACCGTTTTTGCCCTGCTCGATTCCAATGCCAAGCTCCTTTCGAAGCGAGCCGGGCGTAGTCCGGGGATGCTCTATGATGGTCCAGCGCAACTAGCAGCGGCTCTGATTGAGCATGGCGCTGGGGCAAAAAAATCTGACAAGCGGGCTCTGCCGCGCATCGACAATCTGCGCCTCGCCATGAACATCGCCGCGTGCGACTCCATACCTCTCATCGTGGCTTTCGCTTCGGAAGCGAAGGCTCGCGAACAAATCACTGTGAGCTTGGCGCAATCAGCATGGGCAGAAGGCGTGGCAGGAAACGCTCACTTCGTCATCTGCAAACCGGAAGAGCTCGATGCTTTCGAGAGCCTTGCTTCCAAGAGAACGTCCGCAGATCGGGGGATCTTGGTCTTGGACCCTGACAACTACGGGAGGAGCGCGGAAGTCCTCGCGACTTTGAAGGTCAAGTCTACGGCTACGGTGATGACCAAGTCCTTGCGCACTGCGATTAGCAAGCACGAAGCCATCGCCAGGGACCACCGAGAGCACGTTCGAGAAGGCAAACGCCAGGGTCTCGAGTGGGAAGGCCAGATTGAAGGCACCGACTCGAGGAAGAGCCGCCGTTAGACCGCTAGACCGCGAGGGCGCCGCACAACAGAGACGGACCAGGTTCACTTTCACGCACTGACTCACCAACGCCGCGATTTGAGCAGGGCCCAGGGCGGAGGTGGTTTTCTGTGGAAGGCCGGGCAAGCTGTCGCGTGCAGCCTCGATGATCTTGAACTCTAGTCCTACCATAGGACCACTGGCGCCGGTCAGGAGCAGCGGGCACACTAGACTTCCGCCAGTGTTTCCTCCGCCCTTGATTTCATGCTGTTGATTCCCGCCTTCCTATCCCTCGCTTGCCTCGTCCCCAGCACTCAGGATGCAGCGCAGCCAGCTGCGGCGTCGAGCAAAGAGGCCCGCACGGCAGATGACCTGCAAGTCATCGAACGCATCGAAGGAATCATTCGAGAAGGGATGAAAGACGAGGCCTGCGTGGGACTCAGCCTGGCCGTGGCGATCGATGGCAAGCTCTTCTACTCGGCGGGATACGGCATGGCGGAGCTCGAACATGGCGTTCCCGTCAATAAGGACACGATGTTTCGTATCGGGTCGATCACCAAGCAGTTCACTGCAGCGGCAATTTGCCGCCTGGCAGAACAAGACAAGCTCTACATCGACGATCCGATTCAGGACTTTGTGCCGGGCTTCGAGACCAAAGGCAAAGAGATCACTCTGCGGCATCTACTGACGCACACGTCGGGCATCTTCAATTACACGAATCTGGGGCCGGTGTGGGCTGACTACAAGTCTTTGGATTTGAGTCGAGAGAAGATGATCTCTTACGTGGCCGAGATGCCCCTGAACTTTGACGCAAGTTTGAAAGTCACCGGGCCATCTCCCACAACGGTGGCATCAACGGCTTCAACTCGATGATGACCTATTTGCCAGAAAAGCAGATTTGCGTGGCCTTGATCTCGAACAGTGAAGGCTACAGCGCCGGTAGCCTCGGCAATCAAATTTTGCGCGAGCTCTCCAAGTAGACTCAGTCCATGCAATTCATCTATCGGCTCCAGCTATTGCGTCCCGCTCTTCTTAGCGAGGGCCCCACAGAAGAAGAAGCTCGGGCGCTCGGCGCCCACGTCACGTACCTTGAGGATCTGAGCCAGGCGGGAACAGTACTCATGGCGGGTCGCACGCAAACCTCGGACGCCGGCACATTTGGCCTGGTGATTCTGGAGGCTAGCTCAACGAAGGAAGCTTCCCAGGTCATGGAGAAGGATCCGGGGGTGGAACGCGGCGTCATGCGCGCCGAGCTTTACCCGTTCGGAATCAACGTGCTCTCCGATCACATCAAGAAGATGCCAACAGAGAGCTGAGCACATCTTTCAAGATGCGGATCAAGTCATAGGAATGAGTGAAGTTATCTCGAACGACCAAGCGCGGCGCATCGCACTCGCTGCGCAGGGCTTTGGCGAAGCGCGGCCCAAGGGCCGTGTCGACAGGCGCCATCTCCGCAAGGCAATGGGCCGGTTGCAGCTATTGCAACTCGACTCCATCCCCGTCGTCGTTCGCACGCAATACATGCCACTCTTCTCGCGTCTCGGACCTTACCGCGCAGACCTGCTCGACGAGATGGCCTATCAATCGGATGAGTGGTTTGAGGCTTGGAGTCATGAGGCTTCGCTACTCCCGATCGAGATGGAACCTTGGATGCGATGGTCCAAGGAGCGTGCGCGGCAGGGCGAGACTTGGGGCCGTCTGCATGCCATGGCCAAGCAAGATCCCGAGTACATCGAAGCCGTGCTCGCGCAGGTGCAGGCCCGGGGCCCACTAGCTGCGAACGAGCTTGAGGATTCGCGGCCCCAATCGGGAACGTGGTGGGGCAGTCGTTCAGGTGGTTCCGTCGCCCTCGATTGGCTCTTTCGAATCGGTGCCGTTGGCATTCGGCGCGACAGAGGATTCGCCAAACGGTTCGATCTGCTCGAACGGATCGTGCCCGCCGAGATTCGAGGACAGGCCACGCCAAGCTTCGAGACCGCACTCGACGAACTTCTACTGCGGGGAGCGAAGGCGCATGGGATCGCGACCGCGGATTGCCTGGTCGATTACTTTCGCCTTCCTATTCGGCCGGCGAAGGCGCGACTCGAAAGGCTTGTCGAAGAGGGGAGGCTCATTCCCGCCAAAGTCGAAGGTTGGAATAAACCTGCCTATCGTCATCCAGAAGCGAAGCGGCCCCGGCGCATCGACGCGGCTGCGCTGCTTTCGCCCTTCGATCCCGTCGTTTGGAATCGGAAACGCATCGAAACGCTCTTCGACTTCAATTACCGGATTGAGATCTACACGCCGGAGAAGAAACGAAAGTACGGCTACTACGTCCTTCCCTTCCTGCTTGGCGATCAGCTGGTCGGACGCTTCGACTTAAAGACAGATCGAGTGAAGGGTGTACTGCGGGTCCTTGCCGCATTCGTCGAGCCGAATGCGGAGCCCTCGCATGTCGCTCAAGCGGCAGCGCGCGAGCTCACGAACCTGGCCAGCTTTCTCGGAGTAGAGCGAGTGGAAGTGGGTAGAAAGGGAAACCTCGCTAAAGCGCTGCGGAGCGAGACCCAGGCCCTCGAGTCCTTGCTGTAGCGGTGGAAGATTGCCGGCGCGTTGGTGAGTAGAGGCAATTGGTTCATCAACGCTCCCTCCGTTCGCGAATCAAAGAGCAAGGGCCGTTGAAAGGTGCCAACCCACTTCGACTAACCGGAAAGGCGCGGCTTAGTCGCAGCGAATGAAGTAATCACCCTATTCCTAGTTAGCGATCTACAGCACGGCAGAATGAAGCACTCCACCCGGAAAGCCAGGTCTCCCGTATCATTCGAGGGTCCGCATTCCGATCCCCAGCCACCTCCCTTGCGATGAGTGACTTCTGGTCGATTCGAAACGAGTTACGAACTCTCTTCTCCTGCAGCCTGGCGCTGCTGGGCTTGACAGCGGCTCCCGCCTGGGGCCAAGGCTCGATCGAGGTTTGGGGGGAGGACAACTTCGGCCAAGTCTCCGGGGCTCCTGGCGGTAGCGGATTTGTGGACATGGGCTTGGGATGGACTCACGCTATGGCCCTGCGTTCGGACGGAACGATCGTGGCTTGGGGGACTGATGCGCACGGCCAAATTGACGACGTCCCTAGCGGGAATGATTTCACCGACATTTCAACCCGTGGATACCTCTGTGTGGCCTTGCGCACTGACGGCTCCGTGGCTGCTTGGGGTCAGAACAACTTTGGCCAAGTTTCGGACGCGCCCGTAGGAACAGGATTCGCTCAGGTCGAGGCCGGCGCCTCGCACGGTTTGGCGCGGCGCACCGACGGTTCCCTGGTCGCCTGGGGGAACAACTTTTCGGAGCAAGTGGGGAACACCCCCACGGAACCTGGGTTCACGCACATCTCCACAGGCGGACACCACTCTTTGGCCCTGCGCCGACGGGACGATCGCGGCCTGGGGCGACGACTTCAACAACCAGGTTACGGACACGCCCCTCGAAGGAGGATTCGTCAAGGTCGCAGCGGGCGGCAAATTCTCCATGGCCCTGCGTGCCGACGGTTCGATCGTCTCTTGGGGTGACGACGATTGGGGCAACATCGGATCGACTCCCAGCGGGACCGGGTTCACTCAAATTTCCGGTGGCGCGATATTCACGATCGCTCTGCGCGCCGACGGTTCCATTAAGACTTGGAGATATCCGTCGGAGGATCCCGGCGGCACGGGTTTCACGAAGGTCATGGCTGGGGGCGGAGCCTTTTTGATGGCGCTGCGTGCAGACAACGCTGGAACTGCTTACTGCGCTGGGGACGGAAGCGGTGAGGTTTGCCCTTGTGAATCCAACGGCAATGCGGGGGAAGGTTGTGCTAACTCAGGAGGTCTCGGTGGAGTTCGCTTGAGCGCCACGGGGAATGCTTACCTGCTGGCCGATACTCTTCAGCTTGAAGTGAACGGAGCACCGGGGAACGTGCCCGGCTTGCTATTTCAAGGGATGAATCAATTGAATGCAGGACTCGGCAATCCGCTAGGGGATGGGTTGCTCTGCACGAGTGGGCAAGTCTTGCGCTCCCAGGTCCAAGTCACCTCCGCGGGAAGCACCCTCTTCTCAAACTTCCAAGGCAGCGGGTTTGGTGCAGCGAGCTACGGCGCCGGCGTCCAAACGAACTACCAGTTCTGGTATCGCGATGCGCAGGGCACCTGCTCGGGATCTGAATTCAACCTCTCGAATGCGTGGGCGGTGACCTGGATTCATTAGAACGGCGGAGCTGTTCGACTTCAGGAAGGAGGAGGGGGACGCGGTCTGCACACTCTCTACTCGCACAATCACTCCGGTTCCGCTACTGCATATCGCTCCATAGAAGGGCTAGGATCCCCGCAGGGAAAACGGAGCCGCATGGATATGGATATGGATACGGTGCCGCACCATCTCTACCCGTCTAGTTCGGGTAATACCGAGAACTGGGTAGAAGTGGTACGACTCCGAAATTGGAATCTCCAGTCGCGCCGTTCGGGTTCTTATCCCTGGTCCGTCACTGCGCCGGAGCGTTCAACTCGAAGACTTGCTCGTCCGACGTGTCGTTCACGATGCGTGTGATTATCAGCTCTCCGTCGGGACTCGTCACCGAGACGTAAGGCGGTCTGCGCATCACCTCGGGGTTGACGCCAAGTTGGAAATGACCGTGCTCGTCGGTCTGGACCTCCTGCTCGACCTGGGGCAGCAGTGCGATGGGCATGCGCCGGGCGTGCTTGGCGTTGGAGCCTAGCAGACGGTGCGTGGCGCGGATCGGATTGGCGTAGGACAGCGAGACGCGCGCGTTTGCGACGGGCTCACCGTCTTTGAAGACGTGTCCGCTTAGCACCGCGGCGGGGGAGAAGGTCGAAGAGGAGAGCGTCAGGTCGGCGTCTTTCTTGCCATCAACGTACGCCACATCGGGTCCGATCGTCCCGGCTCCGTGGTAAGCGAAAATCTCGAGACGGCAACGTGGCAGATCCTCGATACGAACGCTATCGCCCGGCCAGACGGTCGCGGTCGTCAATCCTTCCCACTGGACCGTGGACTGCACCGGAGCCGTGCGCGACATCGGGGCTCCGCTGGGTACGAGCACGATCGTCGCCGGTTCTTGGGCGACGATTCCGGGTAGCATCGGAAGATGGATTGTCAGTGCGGAGGCACTCGCGAGTTCGGCCGACTGGGGGCTAGTGTCGCTGTCGACAGTCGCTGACAAGAGCTTGCGGTAGGGCGCGTAACCGGGCGCGTTGATCGTGAGCAGCGGAGCGCCCGACACGCTTAGCGCACAACGATAAGACCCTAGTTGCGAACGGCTTCCCGGCACACCGTCGAGCAGAACGTTTGCGCGCTCGACGGGGCTTCCGTCCTCGCCTGTCACCTCGACGAGCACGAAGCCGCGATCGACGAAGTCGAGTTCGAGCGTTGTCTCGCGACGATGCTCTAACAACAACTCGCGACGACACAACGCACCATCAGCTGTCCGCACTTCGACGATGGCGAGGCCCGGGAAGAGCGCGACAGGCTCGGGCGTGCCGCTCGCCCCGACGGGCACGCGCAGGCCTTCTTCGGGACCGGCGCTGACGAGGATCTCGCCGGCGACGGGAACACCATCAAGCCGTAGCAACGGCAACAGAGTTGCCGTTCGCCCTTCATCCGGGACCTGCGGGCCGAACTGGCCCACTCTGCGTGGAGCTGTCACCGCGAACCGTTCCCCTGTAGCTTCGGACATCGCCACTAGTGCGCTGTCCGGAGTGAGGCTCGGGTTCGTCGGCAACAGGTTCTCGCCAGCAATGCCGGAACCGGAAGCGTCAACAGCCGCCGTCGAAGCGGGACGCAACGCGCTCGTTACTTCGTCCGCCACGGAAGTCCTATGCACAAACCAAGCGCTGGCTGCAGTCGCGCTAAGAAGTGTCAGCAGCAAGATCGTTCGTTTCATTGGAACCTCCGTGACTCCGTCGGGATGAGACCGTCTTTCGGGTGCGCAGCTACTGGACTTCGTAGGCACCTGCATCGACCTGTGCTCCCCCGATGCCGTCCCCATTCACGACCCGCGGGTTGCCGTCGAGGTCGTAGGGAGATAGGGGCTGGAGACCGATAAGGGTCGTGTCCGTGTCGACGAAGTTGTTCCCGAAGTCGATGGCAACGGATTCACCGGCTAGACGGAGATTACCAACGGACGCTTTTTGGAAGAGTTGGCCGTGGAGGATCGAATCGTACTTGATGTTCGTCCAAGCGGGACCCAGGCTCGTTGGCATCTCAATGACGCTGTACTCGATCTTGGTAGTTAATCCATGTGTCCCATACTGGACCTCAAGGGTCATGGTTAGCGCGTTGGCGAGAAAGACCTGCTCTTCCGTGAGTACGGCACTAGGGGGTAAGCCGGCCGCGTAGTTTCCGGCGGATACCGAGTTGTGCATTTCTTGCCCATGACTCATGAGCGGCCAATTCTCGGCGGCTCCAGCTCCAGGGTAGGAGGGGTTGTTATGGGTGCTGCTGATGAGCCCGCCTATGCCGTCCATGAGTCCAAAGTTCCCAGCGAAAGAGCAGTTAATCACCGAGAGCCCGCTGTACCAACTTGGGGTCTCGACAGCGATCGCGCTTCCCCGGCCAGCCGCGTTGCCGAAGAACCGGCAATTGGTGATGGATAGCAATCCCCCTTCACCGAGGGTCGAACCATCTCTCATGAAGATCGCTCCCCCGTCGTCCGCGTGGTTGTCGGTGCCCCAAAAGTGGTTCGTGGTGTAGAGGTTGTTGCTGTCGGGTTTCTTAGAGATCGCAGCGTTTCCGACGAAGTCACAGCGCTCAAAAATTGCCCCCTGATCGTCGATACAGGCCGCGCCGCCCCCCCTTGTACCGGCTATTTCGCCCAGCTGTGGAAGAGTGCCACTGCTCACTAAGTTGTACAGGAACTGACAATCGATGAATGTCGGGCGATCGCCGTAGGATGTGTACTGACCCTCGAATGACCCGAAGAATGCGCCGCCCCCTTTGTACCCCGTCGTAAAGTTATCCAAGGTAGGTGTCGATTGGTTCGAACTGAACTCGCAACGCCTATAGACGGAGTTGACTCCCCTGTCATGGACCGCTCCCCCGTTCTGCTTGGATAGGTTGTTAACCAGGATGCAGTCCTCCATGACGAGCGTAGCGCTGCTTTCTATGGTCTGCACGGCGGAGTAGGGGGATCCGTTGTTGTTTGCGTAGTTGGCAATCAACAGATTGCGAAGGGTCATGATTCCCCGCCAGTGGGTGATCTGCGTCAACCCCAGCCCAGAGGAAAAGCCGTTTGTCAGGGCAAACCCATCCAGAGTCCCAGCGGGCGTCCCTGCGAGGTAGCGGTAGTTTTCGATGCTGGTTCTAACGATCTGACATCCATTCGTCAGAGGGTCAGGATCGCGTTGGCCGACCTTGGTGTCGCCAACGTGAAACCCGCCCAGAATCGCCACGTTCCCCGACGGTATGACGAGTCCTACTAAGAAGGGGCTCATATAGACTCCGCTCGAGACCCAGATTTCGCTGATGTCGTCGGTCGGGTCGCCATTGGAATTGGCTTGGTCGACTTCGACAAAGATAGTATTCAGATCTCCAGCATTGTCCCAGGGCGCCGGCCCTAGCGAACCTGAGATGTTGGCGTAGCGCCTCCCTGCGGGAACACTGGGATAAGGGTCTACGCCGTCCAGCACCCCGTCCAGGTCTGAGTCGGGGT
>JBLIOI010000058.1:0-28756 GCA_047639675.1 Planctomycetota bacterium
TTTGTTGATTGAAAGGGGGTGATGCGCGCCTGGGCTTAGAAGCCCATGCCGGGCATTCCTCCGCCCATTCCACCCATTCCGCCGCCCATGCCGCCCATTCCGTCCATGCCATCCATCTCGCCCATCCCGCCGCCGGCGGGACCCGCGGGCTCAGGCTTAGCGACGATCAGGGCATCGGTGGTGAGCAGCAGTGCAGCTACGCTGACCGCGTTGCTGAGTGCAGCCTTGGTCACTTTGGCCGGATCGACGATGCCCATCTTGAACATGTCACCGTACTCGCCAGTGAGCGCGTTGAAGCCGTAGTTGGGGTTCTTGTCGCTTTCCGTGCGGTGCGCAACAACAGCGCCATCGTGGCCTGCGTTTTCAGCGATCTGACCGATCGGACGAGTGAGGGCTTTTTCGAGCATGTCGATGCCCATGACGTAGTCCTCGTCTTGTCCTTTGCGAAGTTTGTTGAGGACCGAGCGGGCGCGAAGCAGGGCAACACCGCCGCCAGGCAGGATGCCTTCGGCGACTGCAGCGCGCGTCGCGTGCAATGCGTCTTCGATCAGAGCCTTGCGCTCCTTGACTGCCGTGTCCGTTGCGCCGCCCACGTTGATTTGAGCGATGCCGCCGGTCAGCTTGGCCAGGCGTTCCTGGAGCTTCTCACGGTCGTAGTCGGAGCTGGTGTTTTCAATTGCGCTGCGGATGTTAGCAACACGTCCAGCGATGTCCTTAGCAGCGCCAGCGCCGCCGACGATCGTGGTGTCGTCCTGAGTGATCACGACGCGCTTGCAGCTACCGAGTGAACTGACCTTGACTTCGTCAAGTTCGACACCCAGGTCCTTCATGACAGCTTCACAACCGGTCAAGGCTGCGATGTCCTGAAGCATGGCCTTACGGCGATCGCCGTAGCCCGGTGCCTTGATTGCACAGCACTGAATCACGCCACGCAGCTTGTTGACGACGAGAGTCGCCAAAGCTTCGGAGTCAACATCCTCAGCGATGATCAGAAGCGGGCGGTTGCTTTCTTTCAGTTGCTCCAAGAGCGGCAACAGCTGCTGAACCGAGCTGATCTTTGCTTCGTGGATCAGGATCAGAGGCTTCTCGAAGACGACCTCCATCTTATTGGTGTCGGTCACAAAGTTCGGCGACAAGTAGCCGCGATCGAACTGCATGCCCTCGACTACGGAAACGTCAGTTTCCATCGACTTGCCGTCTTCAACGGTGATCACACCGTCATTGCCGACCTTGTCCATCGCTTGGCTGATCAGCTTGCCGATCTCAGCGTCGTTGTTGGCAGAGATAGTGGCGACCTGCTTGATGTCGGCAGAGCTCTTGACGGGAGTCGAGAGCTTGTCGAGTTGCTTGCAGATTGCTACTGAGCCGTCCTTCAAAGCAGAGATCAAACGTACCGGAGCGGCGCCCGCCGTCACAGCGCGCAGGCCCTGGTTGAAGATCGCGCTGGTGAGCAGGGTCGCGGTGGTGGTGCCATCGCCAGCGACGTCGCTAGTCTTGCTCGCAACTTCGCGGACGAGTTGAGCGCCCATCTGCTCGTAGGGATCGGAGAGCTGAATTTCTTCCGCTACGGACACGCCGTCTTTCGTGACGGTGGGAGCGCCCCAGCCCTTGTCGAGGATTGCATTGCGGCCGCGGGGGCCGAGGGTCGTGATGACTGCCGTTGCGAGTTTGTCGACGCCGCGTTGAATTGCTTCACGCGCGTCGGACTCGAATACCATTTGCTTGGCCATGGATCAGTAACTCTCTTGGCTGATGTGTTGGATGCTGTTCGCTGAAGGGTTGTGGCCAGGATGGCCAGCTCCCAAGCCGAAAGGGACGCCGTTCGGCGCTCTTCCGGGGGCTTGGAAGTGTGTAACTCTTGTACGCGTGTGCAAGAAGGGTGCCGCGCGTCGTTCTTCCATGGAAAATCCTTCTCCAGCGTCCAAAAGGGTGGTTTTTGGCCAAGCATGGGGATCCTGGGCCACGCTCATCTGCCAGCGTGGCAGGGCGCCTAGGGTGCGCCGGAGCGGCCTGCCAACATGACAGAGGGCCATTGAGAGTCTCTTCTGAATTCTGGTTCCAGAGGGCCAAAGGTGCGCTACACCATGCGCTTGGCCCGCTTCTTGGAACACAATGTCGCTCCCCAGATATCTCCTCTTCTCGCTCTTCGTCTTGTGCTCCCTCTCGGCAAGTTTCGTGCATGCACGCAGCACTGACCCTGAGCAGGAGACAGTCTTCGAGGTGGAGCTACGTGAGGTTTCTAAGGAACTGTTGAAGCTCTACGGGGAGGATCAGAAAGATCAAATCGCTCGGGGCGAGGCTCATGAAACTGAAATCAGCGAGCGGCAATCTGCGCGGCGCGCGCGTTTCATGGAGAATGTGACCCAGGGGCTTCTGGTGGGCCCCGAGGACTACGATCATGCCGCTTGGCTTTTGTGTCACGGGAGCGCAGCGGACGACTTCTTTAATGGCTCACTCGCTCTCTGCTTGCGCCAGATTCGAAGGTCATCAGGCGGCGTTCTTGCTGACGGTGTCGCTCCTCGATCGATTCGCGATGTCCGTGGGGCAATCCCAGCGCTTCGGCCCACATCATGGTGACCACAAGAGGGACTGCTTGAGCACAATAAAGCGCGTCTGCTCTTCGCTCTTGCGCTTGACCTCTATTTACTTTTACTGGGCCGTGCGCCCATCCTCGGAGAGACCGCTCCCAACGGGGGCGCGATTCCCAGGTTGCCCGAAATTCTAAAGCTCCACCCGCGGGTTCGAGCGCGTATCCTGGGAGAAAAGAAATGATCCACGTGCCGACAAATCTGATGACCATGATCCCGATTCCCTCCATTCGAGTCCTCGCCACGGCTTTGCTGCTAATTCCCGTTTTCGGGGCCATACACGGCCCTTCAGTAGACGACGAAGGCAAGCCCACGGCGGTGATTGAAACTGCTGCCGGAGGTCTCGAGCGGCGACTGGTCGCTACTCTGGAAATGGGCAATCTGAATGAGTCGGGTGCCGCCCTGATTCGATTTGAAGGGTTGAAAGTTCCCTCAGCAGAAGAGGCGAGCGCCGATTCTGTGCGTGTCGACTTGGTGGGCGGTGGACGTGTATTTGCGCGCTTTATCGACGGCCTAGACGAAGCGCTCAATCTGCGTTTGCAGGGCGGAACCCGCTTGCAATTGGGAATCGAGGAGTTTGTTTCTCTGCGTTTCACCGAACGCTTTCCCGAGGCCTGGACAGAGCCCGTTGTCGCGGCTCTAGATGGTGATCGTTTGTACCGTGTCCGCGGCACAGGCGTAGACCGCATCGATGGAACCGTGGAGACCTTTACGGACCAAGGGGTGAGTATGGAAACGGGATTGGGCACCAAAACCTTTCCGTGGAGAGAGGTGGGGGCCCTGTTCATCGAAGAGCTAGGAGACGAGGACGAAGCGCGCAATGAAGGCCAAGCTGTGATCGTTGACCTGATTGACGGGAGCCGCTTGCCTTTGACCTTCTTGCGTTTGGGCGCAACGGGCCTGGAACTTCAAACCGCAGCAGGCGGCGGCTTGCGTCTTCCGCTTTCCGTCGTGGCGGAGATCTTGGTGGTGGGTAGCGGTATCGAGTTCCTTTCCGAGTTGGAACCCAAGCTCTCGGAGGTGACTTCGCCTTTCGGCGACGACCTCGGCATGGTCTGGCCCGCCCGTCGCGATCTCTCGGCAAGCGGAGGATTGTTACGCGCCGGTGGACACGTTTGGACCCGCGGGCTTGGCGTTCATGCACCGAGCCGTTTGGAGTTCGCACTCGACAGTTCGTGGAAAGGTCTGCGTGGATGGGTTGCGATCGATGACGAGGTGATCCCCTTGCCAGCCAGCGGTTCTGTCCAGTTTCGAGTCAAGTCTGGTGATGAACTCTTGTGGCAAAGCCCTGTGTTGCGCGGAGGGGATGAGCCTCTGGCCTTGCCGGAGATTTCGCTAGAAGGGGTGGATACGCTAGTTCTGGAAGTCGATATGGCGGACGAGTTGCACGTGGGTGACCGTGCGGATTGGCTGCGGATGATCCTGTCGCGCTAAGAGCAGTACAGGCCGATTACGCCTCATCCTCGACCGTTCACAACATGCCCCGTCAGCGGCCTGTTAGGCGGGCAGCCGGATGCCTAAGGTACTTGGCATGAAAGGTCTAACTCGCACTCCGCTAGTCGCTGCGTTAATTGGCGTCTGCATTTTCTTCGCATCGGTTTCGTGCGGATCTGAAACCGTCGGTAGCAAATCCGAAGCAGAGTCTCCGGCGCGCGAGCAGTCGATACCTGCGACGACTGACCCAGCGCCCGGCTTCTTGCTGATTTCTCCGCTGAAGGATGAATCCACCTACTTGTTGGATGGAGCGGGCCAAGTCGTTCACCGTTGGGACAGTGAGAAGCCCCCGGGCAACTCCGTATACCTTTTCGACAATGGCGATCTGCTCCGTTGCATTCGCGAAGGAGACAACCCTGTCTTTCACGGCGGAGGCGAGGGCGGACGCCTGCAACGACTCACCTGGGAAGGAGAGTTGAAGTGGGATTTTCTTTGGTCCGATGGGGAGCACCTGGCGCATCACGATGTGGCCCCATTACCGAATGGAAATGTCCTGCTGCTTTCATGGAGCAAGAAGACACGTGAGGAAGTCCTGGCGGCGGGCATGGATCCCGCGTTGCTTCAAGGTGACGCTCTTTGGCCGGATTCCGTCATCGAGATCCGACCGATCGAGCCGACAAGTGGTGAAGTGCTTTGGAGCTGGAACGTTTGGGATCACTTGGTGCAGGAGTTTGATCCCGCACTCGCCAACTACGGGATCGTCGAAGAGCATCCGGAACTGATCGATTTGAACGCACACCGTCATCGGCAGCAAAAGACTGAGGAAGAACAACAGGCGGACCTCGCCCACATGGCTGCAATTGGCTACGCAGGCGATGGAGATGCGGACAATCATCAAGCCGATTCCACTCCGGCAGCTCCAGATGGGGACAAGCCCAAGCGCCGTGGGGGACGTGGTGAGGATTACTGTCACACCAATGGCATCGACTACAACGCGCAGCTGGATCAGATTGTGATCAGCGTTCGTACCTTCAGCGAGTTCTGGATTATCGATCACTCGACCACGCCGGAAGAGGCCGCAAGCCACAGCGGCGGAGGCTCAGGAAAGGGAGGCGACCTCTTGTATCGCTGGGGAAATCCAATCAACTACGGACGCGGAAGCGCAGAGCACCAGCAGTTGTTCAGCCAGCACGATGTCCGCTGGATTCCGCCGGGGTACCCGGGCGCTGGAAACCTAACCTTGTTCAATAATGGCAAGGGCCGGCCGCAGGGAGACTTCTCAAGCGTCATGGAGATCATTCCGCCCCTAGATGCTGCCGGCAACTACCTGCTGGAGGAGGGCGAACCCTTCGGCCCACGAGGGCCTGTCTGGGAGTACAGCGCCGAAGAACCAGAAGACTTCTTCTCCAGCTTCATCTCGGGGGCCGAGCGCCAGCCCAATGGCAACACGTTGATCTGCGCAGGCGAGACTGGTCTTGTGTTTGAAGTGAATTCCGCAAACGAGATCCTCTGGGAGTACAAGAATGAGTTCGGGACGGCGGATAAAGAGCCCGACCCCGGCAGTCGACCAGGACCGCCGCGTGCTGGACGTGGACCAGGCGGACCAGGTGGACCAGGTGGACCAGGTGGACCAGGTGGACCAGGCGGGAAACCTTCTGGGATCAACCCGAAGGCACTCTTCCGAGCAACCCGGATCGCACCGGAGCACCCAGGACTGAAGCTGAATTGAGGGTCGGCGTATGCTAGCGAGTGATTCGCTGGGGCGGGCAGGATCTAGCCGGCATAATCCATACTCTCCTGCTACCTGAGAGTCTTTGAATCGGCCGTATCTGGCCTCTCTATAATTAGTCCCCACACAAATGACATTGTTGGTCGCAATGTCAAATTCAAGGTCATAGCTACTTACGAACAGCAGGGCGTAAACTCTCTTGTCGAGAAGCTGGCCCCGCGTATCTCAAGGGAGATGCAAGCTCGTTTGCACAAGAGCGTCGAGCCTGAGGGACTCGCTCGACGGGGCGCTAGCGTCCCGCTCTCAGCTCACCTCGAGCGAAAGAAAACGGCTCGGTTGCCGCCGCTTTTCTTCGCACGTTTCAGTGCGTACTCTGCGTTGCTGCGCAAGTCTTCAACGGAGGCGATCTCGACTCCATTGGTGGACTCAAAGCCGATGCTTGCACTGACACTCAATGGGCCCTTGTCATCGCTGACACATCCGGACAATTCGCTGATCACTTGGCAGATGCGTTGAACGGTGAAGGCGGCTTCGAGGGTTCCCGTGTACGGCAAGACAATCGCAAATTCATCGCCACCGATTCGTCCGGCGATGTCCTCAGCGCGCAGGGTCTTGCGGATGGCGCGGGCAACATGGGCCAGTACGCGATCGCCGATCGTGTGATCGAAGCGCTTGTTGATGATTCCGAAATCGTCCAGATCGACGAGCACCAAGCTGAGGTCGAGCCCGTGACGTTGCGCCGCAGAGAAGTGTTCTTCAAGTCGGGCTTGAAAGTAGAGCGGGCGCCACAAGTCCGTGAGGTCATCGTGGGCAGCGCGATAGCGGAGATCGACTAATTCCGCGGCCTGCTTGGCTTCAGCCAGGAGGCGGGTGATGCGCAGGGAGTATTCGGCGGGACCGGCATCGCGCCTGACCACGTCCCAGACGATGCCGTTCAATTGCTGGGCCGAACTCAGAATCGCGTCCGGGGCGCCGGGATCGCTCACCAGGAGAATCGGGGTGGCGGGATCCGCGCTGCAAATCCTCACCAACTCATCAATTTCTACGGATCCACTAGAGCCGAGGGGGTCGAGAATCACCAAATCGGGTTTCTGAGCCTCCAACTGCGCCCGGCTTTCGCGCAGGTTCAGTGTCGACTCCAGTTCGAATCCAGCCCCTCTAAGGGGCCGTAGGGCCTTCAAAAGGGCCATTCCGCGGTGATCACAGATGAGAATCATGGTGTGGGGCGTGTCCGGGCCGCTCGCGGCGGAAAGGGGACAGCACCATAGATATAGTACCCAGCCCTTGGCCGAGATGCCTTCGATTAGCCCTTGATCACGGCCGATTCACGATTCTAGGAGCGGCCCAACTCTAGCATCGGGAGGAAGGAGGCCAAATTGCTGGCAAAGATAGCGGGTGAATGGGTTGGACTGTCGAGTTGGGACCCGTAGACTTTATGTCGTCCGCGCAAGGCCTGAGCATCGCTCGAGCTTTTGTGCGGATCTTTCTTCCTTTCAGAAAGGACCTGGCTCCTGAGCCATCTCGTCCTGCAGCGCGACCACTCCGACTCCTCGAGTTCGGTGACTCTGCGTTGCTGTTTCGCTTCCAGCTATAATGGAAGCGGGTTCGTGATCACTGCCTCGGAACTCGGTCCTCATCCGTTTCTCTAACACTACAACAGAAGACGTCCATGGAGACTGTCACCGTAAATAAGCTCGTCGAAGCTGGCGTGCACTTTGGTTGCCGCGCATCTCGCTGGAACCCCAAGATGGCCCCGTACATCTACGGCCGCCGCAGCATGATTCACATCATTGATCTGCGCGAAACGCTGCGAGGAATCCTGCGTGCTCAGAACGTGCTGTACCACTTGGCAGCAGAAGGTTCGTCAATCCTCTGGGTTGGAACTAAGCGTCAGGTCAAAGGCGTCATCGGCGAAGTCGGTGAGCGCACCGGCATGCCGATCGTGACTGAGCGTTGGATTGGTGGAACCTTGACCAACTACTCGGTCATCCGCTCACGGCTTCGTCGACTTGAGGAACTTGAGAAGGTCGAAGAAGACGAAAACTCAAACCTTAAGTACTCGAAGAAGGTGCTGGCAAGTTTGCGACGCGAGCGTCGCAAGATTACCCGTAACCTCGGCGGCATCCGCGAGATGAACGGCATCCCCGGCGCAATGGTCGTGGTCGACCCGGCCCGCGAGTACAACGCGGTGCGCGAGGCGCGCAAGATGGGATTGATCGTCATTGGCCTCTTGGATACGGATTGCGATCCGAGCCAAGTGGACATCGTGATCCCCGGAAATGACGACGCCTTGAAGGCCGTTCGTTTGCTCATCGAGCAACTTGCCGAAGCTGTTGAAGAGGGTGGTGCAAACCATCGCGACAGCATGGCTTCGGTTGCTGGAGCTGAAAAGCACCCGGATGATGTTGGTGGTGAGGGCGTTCGCCCGACTCGCACGATTCGTCCTCTGCCCAAGTTGGTCAAGTCCGAGTCGGACGACACCGCCGAGGCAGCACCCGCAGCAGCACCCGCAGCAGCACCCGCAGCAGAAGCCGCAGCAGAAGCCGCTCCCGCGGCTGAAGCAGCCACAGCAACGGGAACTACAACTGACGCCGCTCCGACGCCCGTAAATGGCGAAGAGAAGGCTGACTGAGAGGCGAGCCGTTTAGCTCTCCAGCGCGAGCCGCTTGGTTCGCGCAATTTTGATAACGGACTGTCCGCACGCGAATTTGATTCGGGCGGGCATGTCCCATTTCTGTGCAGCGCGGACATCTGGGTTCGCGTTCACCACTCACTTCACGAAACAATCTTGCCAGCGGCCCCGCTGGTGAATTAGCACTCGTACTCGTCGATAACGAGAGACACTAGCCATGCCTATTTCAGCTGCTGACGTCCGGAACCTTAGAGAGAAGACCGGCGCCCCGATGATGGACTGCAAGAAGGCGTTGGATGTAGCCGACGGCAACCTTGAGGCCGCGGAAGATCACCTTCGCAAGCTGGGGCTCAAAGCCGCAGGCAAGAAAGTCGGCCGTGCAACCGGTGAAGGCCGTTGCTACATCAAGGTCAGCGACTGTGGCACGAAAGGTGGCATGGTCGCCGTCGGCTGCGAAACCGACTTTGTTGCGCGTACCGAAGCTTTCGAAGCCTTCCTCGACGCACTGGCAGGTCACGTGATGACCAACTCCCCGGAGAATGCAGCAGAAATGCTTGGGCAGAGTTGGGCCGCGGGTGGGACCGTTCAGGACGCTTTGACCGAATTGATCGGCAAGCTCGGCGAGAACATGAACCTGGCTGATGTCAAGTTCGTTGCGGTCGACAACGGCTTCGTTGGCGGCTACATTCACCACAACCAGAAGGTTGGTGTGATCTCCGCAATCAAGACTGAAGCTTCCCGCGAGGACACGGATGCCGTTCTCAAGCAGCTCGGCATGCATGCTGCAGCCTTGCCGCCGAGCGCGCTTTCGCGTGACGAGATCGACCCCAGCTTGGTCGAGCGCGAGAAGGCGATCTACCTGGAAGAGGTCAAAGGCAAGCCCGAGGAGATGCAAGAGAAGATCGTCCAGGGCAAGCTCAACAAGTACTACGGCGGCGTTGCTCTGCGCGAGCAGGCTTGGGTTATGGACGACTCGAAGAGCGTCGAAAAAGCCGTCGCTGATGCCTTGGGCAAGGGCACGGTCATCACCGATTTCGCGCGCTTCTCGGTCGGCGAGTAGTCACTAGATCCATCTCCCCACAGGAGATATTGCGAACCCTGCTCTTGGATGGGCGGGGTTCGTTGCGTTTCAGGGTCCCGACTCAGTATCCTCTGCGTCATGACCTACAAGCGCATCATGCTCAAGCTCTCAGGCGAAGCCCTGGGAGCTTCAGACTCTGGCCACGGAATCGACACGGATTGTGTCCGGCATCTCGCCAGCCAGGTGGCGCGCGTCGCAAAAAGCGGAGTCGAAGTTGCGATCGTCTGCGGGGGCGGCAACATTCTGCGCGGAGCTGAATTCAGCGAGCTGGGGGCGGAGCGGGCTAGCGCGGATTACATGGGCATGTTGGCGACGATCATCAACTGCTTGGCACTTTCCGATGCGCTCGAGAGTGAAGGCCTTGAAACCCGGGTGCAGAGCTCACTACCAGTGAGTTCGGTCGCCGAGCACTTCGTGCGCAGGCGCGCCATAAGGCACCTGGAGAAAGGCCGCGTAGTGATCTTGGCTGGCGGCCTCGGCGCTCCGCTATTCACCACCGACACGGCGGCTGCCCAGCGCGCGGTGGAACTCGGCTGCGAAGTCCTGCTCAAGGGAACCAAGGTCGATGGCGTCTACACCGCCGACCCGAACGAGGACCCGAAGGCAACGCGCATTGAGACTCTCAGCTACATGGAAGTCTTGCGCGATCAGTTGAAGGTCATGGATGGCACAGCGATCACGATGTGTATGGAGCACCAGTTGCCCGTAGTCGTGTTCGATCTTTTCAAAGAAGGCAATCTGGAGCTCGTCGCCCAGGGCCAAAGCGACATCGGAACGACGATCCAGAGCGAGAGCAGGGTGAAAACAAAATGAACTACGACGATATTATGAAAGAGGGCAAGGGACGCATGGACAAGGGCGTCAAGCACTTGCAGGACATGCTTCGGAGTATTCGGACCTCCCAAGCTTCACCGGCCTTGGTGGAGAATATTCGCGTCGACTACTACGGGACGCCAACCCCGCTGTCGCAGGTCACCTCAATTGCCGTGCCTGAGCCGCGCAAGCTGACGATCAAGCCCTTTGAGGCGTCGCTTCTGCCGGAGATTTCTAAGGCGATCCAAAAATCGGACTTGGGGATCAATCCCCAGAGCGACGGCAAGATGCTCTTTCTGACACTGCCGCAGCTCTCAGGCGAGCAACGCAAGAAGTACGCGGCGAAGGTCAAGGAGATCTGTGAGGATGGTCGTATCGCCATGCGCAACTCGCGCCGTGATCTCAACAAGCTCGCCGATCAAGCCAAGAAAGACGGCGATTTGACCGAGGACGACAACAAGAATCTCCACGAGGAAATTCAAAAGCTACTCAAGGAATCCGAGGCCAAAGTGGACACGATCCTGGCCAAGAAAACCAAGGAAGTGACCGAGCTTTAGAGTTTCGTACAGGGGCCAGGCGGCCCGCTTGTTGCAAGACTGGTAATGAATCTCGGAAAAGCTCTAACGGGCTCTTTTACTCCAGGAATCATTCTGTATCCTTCGCTCCCCTCGGTGAGGATGATCACCACACCGGGGCGCAATAGCTTGGGTGAAAGCCGAGGTTATGACAACGAAGTCGAGTACATGGGTGGGCGCGTAGCTCAGTCGGTAGAGCAACTGGCTTTTAACCAGTAGGTCCCAGGTTCGACCCCTGGCGCGCTCACCACTCGGTACTCTTCCTTCACCCTCTCCAGGCTTGGAGAGGGTGTCTTCGTTTAATGGCTGGGCGTTTAATGGCTGGGCGTTTAATGGCTGGGCGTTTAGAGCGCTGCTTCCAAGGCGCGCGCCTGGCACGCAGCTTCCACATCCTCGACGGTCTTGGGGATGTCCTTGCTGAGGTTCTCGTGGCCGTCCTTGGTGATCAAGATGTCGTCCTCGATACGCACTCCAATTCCGCGCCAACGTGCCTCGACGGTTTCATCGTCGGCCTCGATGTAGAGTCCCGGCTCGACGGTGAAGACCATGCCGGGCTCCAGCAAGCGCGACTTACCCTCGATGGTATAGGCGCCACAATCGTGAACGTCGAGTCCCATCCAGTGGCTTGTTCCGTGCATGTAGAAGCGCCGGTAGCTCTCGTCTTCCATCACGGACTCTTCCGTGCCTTTGAGCAAGCCGAGTTTCAACATGCCGCGCACCAGAACCTTCAAGGAAGCCTCGTGAATTGAAGTGTGCGGTACGCCGGGCTTGGCCAAGGCAATCGAAGCCAGCTGAGCTTCGAGCACCACTTCGTAGATCGCACGCTGCTCGTCGTTGAACTTGCCGTTGATCGGGAAGGTGCGCGTGACGTCTGAGGCGTAGAACTCGGACTCTGCGCCGGCGTCGATCAAGAGCAGCTCGCCATCATTCATGACGGTGTTGTTCTCGATGTAGTGCAAGATGCAAGCGTTGTTGCCGCCTGCGACGATCGAGGTGTAGGCGGGGCCCGTTGAGCCTTTGCGACGGAAGGTGTACTCGATCAAAGCTTCGATCTCGCACTCGTTCTTGCCCGGGCCGCAAAGAGCCATCGCTTGCTTGTGAGCCTCGGCGGTCATTGCCGCAGCCTTGCGCATCACATTGATTTCAGCCTCCGTCTTGAACAATCGTTGCTCGTGCAAGATGACGCCCGTGTCCACCAACTCCAAGGGCGGCATCACACCTGCGCGAGCGCGCCCGCGAAGTTTCCTGTGCAGCTCCATGACCTTGAGGTCGCGCGCGTCGTCTCCGCCGGTGCGGTACATGATGCGCTCATAACCCTTGAGCAGTCCCGGCAAGTCTTCCCACAAGTCGTCGATCGATCGAGCTTCGTCGATATCCAAAGTATCCGGTGCACGTTCGATACCCAACCGGCGTCCATTCCATGTCTCCATCTTCGGATCGCGATCACGCAAGAAGAGAATCGAGCGCACTTCGCCCGAACCCTCTTCGCCATCAGCGATGCCTTGGGGTAGCAAGATCAACACACTGCCCGGCTCCGCGAATCCGGTCAGATACCAGAAGTCGCTCGTGGGCCGAAAACGAAACTCGCAGTCATGGTTACGAGTCTGCATGTTGGCGGTCGGAATGATCGCCGCGGTCTTGGAATCAGCGAGTGTCTTGAGCAGGCGTTCGCGGTGGCTTTTGTACATAGCGGGGTTTCGGAGAGTTCTGGGAGCGTGGGGTAGCCGTCCAGAGTATCCGCGCCGCGCGAATGCACCAATCCTCTACTTCAAGCCAAGGGCGAGAACGTAGCGTTCCACCAAGGAAACGATGCTAATGAGGCTCTGGCGGCCTTCAAGCCCGTGAGCGAGGTGTAAGACCGTTGTAGTCCAGGGGCTCGGAGTGGGGTCACTTCCCCAAATCACGAATTCGGACGGGATCTCGAATAGGAGGCCCAGGGCTTGGCTAAGGGGGCGAGCCAGCGCGGCCAACTGCGGGTCATCGGGTGCCTCCATGCGCAGTCCAGCGCGCCGGAAGCCAACGGGCAGGCTGCCCTGCGGAAGGCTCGGAAGCCGTGCTCCGCGATGCCTGAAGCGGCCAAAGAGCGTGTGCTCCTCCTCACCTGGAAGCAGCGTCAATTCCAGCGGCGCACGCCGTTCGTCCTGGCGCATCCAATCGATGTACTCCACGCGAATCTCTTGGCCTGGAGGTTCGGGAAGTAGAATGCTGAGGGTCACGGCCTCACCGCTGACATGCAGGATGTCGACTTCGATGCCAGAGGGCTCAAGGACAACTTTCATGTCCAGCACGGCCTGGCCAACGCGCAGCCCAGAGATCTTCATGGTGCGCGGTCGCAGGCTACCGGGCCGATCGTCCTCGATGGCGGGCGGCAGGGCGGGTTTTAGTAAGACACCCTCCGCGAGGCCGCGGGGGAAGCCACCGGGGCCGGTGGGGCTCGTCGCCGGCGCGCCGACCAAGAGTCGTGGCAAGAGGCTGGCGGCCCACTCGGGTGCCGCTCCCAGGCGCTCGAAGTGCGCCCAGGCGTTGCCCCAGCGTTCCTGTTCGGCGGCAAAAAGCACGAGGCCCGCTCGGCGTCTTGGATCGATTTCCGGAGCCTCGCTTTCGGCGCGCAGCCACTCTCCCCAGCGCTCCCAGCGCAGGTCGTTCATCTCGGTCGCCGGAGCAGTGAGCCAGGGTTCGTCCGCCAAGAGCTCTTCTGCCAGGTCCACAGCCACAGTTTCCGCTCCGACGCTCGCCCAAGCTCGAGAGGAGAGGCTTTCCGGCAGTTCAATCGACTGGGCGCCGGCCGTGGCAATCAGAATGGAAATGAGAAGCATGGGGGGCAGGGTCGGTATGAGCGGGCAGCGTGTCAAGCCCGCTTCTTTTTCCGAACGTTTCTAGCTCGCCTCGGTTCATACTTGTGGCCCGCCCCACTTCCGGGAGAATGGAGGCCCAATTCGAGTCCAGCGCCCCGGCGCTCTCACCCACACCTCACGATCGTGATCGACAAGGAACTGCTGAAGATCCTCGCCTGCCCGCAGACCCACCAACCGCTCGCTGAAGCGAAGGCGGACTTGGTGGCCAAACTGAACGCAGCCATCGCTGCAGGCGGCGTCAAAAACGTTGGTGGGGGAGAGCTGTCGGAAGTCTTGACAGCTGGCCTCGTGCGCGAGGACGGCAAGATCTTCTATCCAATTCGTGATGAGATACCGGTGCTTTTGATCGACGAAGGCATTCCGGTCGAAGCCTAGGTTCAGGCGCGACTCACCGTGCGCTTTGAATCGAACGAGTACCCGGGCCGCAGCCTGCGTCTCGCCTACTGCTTGAACTTGCACGCCGCCGACAACCTAGAAGGTTGCATCGACGGCATCCGCAAGATCACTTTGCCCTTGCGCGACCGGTTGTCGCCGGCGGCGAGCTTTGGAATTGGCATGTACTTACCTGGAACCGTAGCCCTGCGCTTGGCAAGCGGTGATGCGGTCAAGGAAGTGCGCGGGCTTGCAGACTTCCTCACTGAAGAACGTCTCGATCCCTTCACCTTCAACGCTTTTCCCTTTGGCGGATTTCACACAGCTGGATTGAAACGCGGTGTTTTCGCACCGACTTGGTGCGAAGCTGAGCGCGCCGACTACACCATCGCCGTGGCAGAAATTGCTGCGCAGCTCAATGGGCCTCGCCCGGGCCATTTGTCGATTAGCACCCATCCTGGACGCTTTGGACCCTGGGAGGCGGGCGAGCTTGAAACGGCCACCAAGAACTTTGCGCGCGTCCTGCGCAGCTTCGCAGACATCGCCGAACGCGGTGGCCCGATCATCAGGCTTTCGGTCGAAGCGGAACCGCGCGCCGCGGCGGGGGATACAACGGGAGTGAACCGGCTCCTCGTTCATCTGCGCGATGCCCTCGTGCCCGAGTTTGGTGAAGAGCTGGTGCGCGCACACCTCGGCGCCTGTCTCGATGCTTGCCACTCCGCCGTCGAGTTTGAGTCGGCGCAAGAAGCCGTGCAGCTTGCGACCGTCTTGCCCCTTGGCAAACTGCAGTACTCAAGCGCAATCGCCTTGCGTTCCCCCGGCGCTAACGCGGCCGCGCGCCAGGCACTATTCGCCCTCGATGAACCGCGCTACTTGCACCAAACTACGGGACGTTTGGCCCAAGGCTTCCTACGCGCCGATGACCTGCCTGAACTCCAAGAGCTCTCTCGTGCGTCCGATTCACCGTGGCTTTCCTGCGAAGAGTGGCGCACCCACTTCCACGTACCCGTGGACCTGGAGTCGCTCCCAGACAGCGGCCTCGAAACTACCCGCGAGCACGCCGCCGCGATCCTGCGCGAGCTCCTGGCAGGGCCCGCTACCTGGGGATCCGAAGAACTCCACGTAGAGATCGAAACCTACACCTGGGAGATCCTCCCAGGAGCCGCCCGCGGCCTCGGCGAGTTGATCGATGGGCTCGAACGCGAGTACCTGCACGTACTCAGCCAGCTCAAATCCGCAGCCTGGAGCCCCAGATAATTCCTCAGCTCCGGGAACTCCCCTCGCCCAAAAAAAAGTCCCGTTGCTTTCGTTGACAGGCCCCGGGCCGCCCCTTATTCTCCCCGCCATCGCAGCGCGTAAAGCGCAGTGAGCCACACCGAACAAGTGTGGCCCCGTCGTCTAGTCTGGCCTAGGACACCAGGTTTTCATCCTGGCGACTGGGGTTCAAATCCCCACGGGGTCACCACCTTCATCAGAGCCGCCTTCGAGTTTTCTCGGAGGCGGCTTTGAGTGTTTTTTGGTGCGAACGGACCTTCCATTGGAATTGGCCATCGAGGTCGAACTCTGTCGCGAAATTTGGCCTCGATCCATGAGCGTCCGAGCTGTCTCCTGGTAAGCGGCGCGTGACGCCCACCTTTTTCGCGGCAAGCTAGCCGGGACAAGTGCGGTCATGAGTAAACCCCATCACGAGCGCAATGAGATCCGTCGCCTGCTCGCCCAACGAGAGGCGGAGGGCCTGACGTTCTTACAGCTTGCCGAACGCTCTGGTGTTCCCATTCACGGCCTGCATCACCGCTCGCACACGGACGCGCGAGCGAGTCGTCCGCTTCGTCAGGTATTGAACTTGCCCGCCCGCAAGGTTTACGCATCTGCCTCGAGCCAAAATTTCGGGAGCAGGGCGTGGGATGCTGAAAGTGCTCTGGCCGGGCGGTTCTTGGGTCCGGGCGAGCGGCAAATCAATGCCTGGGGCCCATTGTCTCGCCTATCCTCCCACGTGATCTTGAACTTGGTGGAAATCGAAGGTCGAGAGGGTCGAGCCACTCGAACTGAGTGATTCCGATCGCCGCCTGGACTTCGCGTAGTTAGCCCGAATCAAGTGCCCCCAATTTGAGAAAAAGGGGTCGGCAAGGGCGCACTCGATTTCAGGCTTCAACGATCACTATAGCTGCGGTAGTCTCCTTGGAGAATATTGACCACGCGGTGCACCTAGTCCGTCCCGTGCGATATCTAAAGGTGAGCCGTGCCGGCCGCGAACAGACCTCACCTTCTCTTTCTCAGCTGAGAAGCGATTGAAAAAACTACTGCAGTCTTGTGACAACGATTTGGTGCTGCTCGACGTTGCGGCGTCGACTCTCGAGGATACCGTGCGCACGATGGTCGAGGACCTCGCGCAGAAGGGCGCGATCCGAGCCGATGCGGAGCAGCAGGTTCTGACGGCGCTCCTCAAGCGCGAGAAGCTCGCGAGCACTGCCATCGGCCACTCGCTAGCCGTCCCGCACGCCTATCTGGACTGCATCGAGAAGCCGATGATCGTCATCGCGCGATTGAAGCGCGGTATCAACGCTGGCGCTCCGGACGGCGCACCGGTGCGATTTGTGTTCCTCCTGCTCGGCCCAACTGGCGCGCCGGAGGCCCACCTCGATTCGTTGGCCAGCATCGCTCGACTAATGTCGGACGACGAGTTCCGCTACCTTGCTCTCAGCGCAGCGGACACGGGGGAATTCAGACAAGCGATCGAATCGCGAATGAGCGGTGAGTCCGCGGTCGCTCATCACGAGACGATCGGCGAAGGACTCCGCTACTCGGGTCGACCGTTCGGAGGCCTGATCGCCGATGTTCGCCGGCGCGCCGTTCACTACGTACAAGACTATCGCGACGGCCTCAACGCCAAGTCACTCGGCTCGACGCTCTTCCTATTCTTCGCCTGCCTCGCTCCGGCAATCATCTTCGGCGGCTTGATGCACGGCAAGACGAACGGTGACATCGGAGCCGTCGAGATGATCTTGGCCACGTGCATCTGCGGAGTGATTTATGCGCTCGTCTCCGGACAGCCGCTGATCATCCTCGGTGGTACGGGTCCGATGCTGATCTTCACCGGCCTGTTGTACGAGTACTGCCAGACCGAGGGGATTGCCTTCCTGCCGGCCTACGCTTGGGTCGGATTCTGGACCGGGTTGATCCTGCTCGTGCTCGCCGCGACGGACGCGAGCTGTTTGATGCGCTTCTTCACGCGCTTCACCGACGAGATCTTCGCGGCCTTGATCTCCGTGATCTTCATCTACGAGGCGGTCGAGAAGCTGATCTTGATCTTCCACCGTGCGCAGTCGGGCGAGTCCATCGGTCACGACGTTGCGTTTCTGTCCTTGCTGCTTGCGCTCGGAACCTACTACGTCGCGTCTAGCCTGAGCGCGTTCAAGAAGAGCCACCTCCTGGTCCCGACGGCTCGTGAGTTTTTGGCCGACTTCGGCCCTACGATTGCGATTCTCTCGATGACGGCGATTGCGTTGTACTGGCACCAGGAAATTCCCCTCGATCCGTTGCCCGCGCCAGACCATTTCCAAACATCCTCAGGGCGTCCGTGGCTGGTCCCTTTCCTCGATCTTCCCCAGAAGTTGATCTGGCTTTCGATCATCCCGGCCTTATTGTGCTCGGTTCTCGTCTTCCTCGACCAGAACATCACTGCGCGTCTGGTCAACAGCCCCGACAACAACTTGCAGAAGGGTGAGGCTTATCACCTCGACCTCGCTCTCGTCGGCGGCCTACTCGTCCTCTGTTCGGCCTTTGGTTTGCCCTGGTTGGTCGCCGCGACGGTGCGCTCCCTGAACCACGTTCGCAGCCTCGCAACGACCGAGGATGTCGTCGATCGCTCCGGTGTCGCCCACGCGCGAATCTTGCACGTCCGTGAGAACCGCTTGACCGGCATCGCGATCCACTTGCTCATTGGAGCCTCGCTCTTGCTCCTACCTGTGCTGAAGCACGTCCCGCTAGCCGTTCTCTTTGGACTGTTCCTCTACATGGGTGTCGTATCCATGCGCGGCAACCAGTTCTTCGAGCGCCTCAGCCTGTGGGCCACGGACCCTTCGCTCTACCCGAGCTCGCACTATGTGCGCCGCGTCCCGAGGAGCGTGATGCACTTGTTCACCGCATCGCAGTTGGGGTGCCTAGTGGCACTCTGGGCGATCAAGACCAGCGCGTGGGCCATCCTCTTCCCACTCTTCATCGCCCTCTTGGTGCCGATTCGATTCGGCTTGGCAAGGATCTTCGGGGCGAAGAATGTAGACATCCTGGACGCCGAAGAGAACCCCGAGGCAGGAGCGGAGTCCTGGTCGGGTTGAGGGAAGGCGGCAAGTAAAGGAATACGGAGTCTGTGTTCCTCGTCCTGGAATACGCAAGTAAATTGACGGGAACCACTTGGGCGCTCGTTGGTTTTCCTCGGGGTAAATATGCTGATTCGTTTGCAGCGGAGCGTAGCCTCTAAAGACGCTGGCGAGAAAAAGTAGAGCATGAGGAGCACGGAAGTATGTACGAGGAACTATCGGAAGGTCGGGGAACCAGGAAGTCGGTTCACGTAGGGTTGTGCGTGCTGCTGTTGGGCGTTGCAGGCGACTTGCTGATGCGCGCCCATCCGTGGGGTCTCAACTTGGCCTTGATGACGGTTCTAGCCTTTACACTGCTGGGGCTTATCGTGCGCGTGCACCGCGTACAGCTCTCCGGCACTGCAAGATTCTTGCTTGGAGTCGCCGCTACCTTCGGCCTGTGCTCCCTGTGGCGGGACGCGTGGGAACTGCAGGCTCTTAGCCTCTGCATTCTCTTGAGTTCCCTTGGCCTGGCGGCCCGTTCGGAGTTGGCTCCGGGATGGCTTCCGCGAACAAGGCTGGGAAGCTACTTGAAGGAGCTATTTAACTCTCTATTCGGAGTCTGTGCTCTTCCAGCACGGACCCTGCCCGGTCTCCTTGGCTGGATCCGGGAGGGTGAGTCAGGGCCCCGCAGGCACTTGCAGGGTATCGTCCGAGGCCTCGTGATGGCGGCCACGCTCTTTGCCTTATTTGGGTTCCTATTTGCCGCTGCGGACGAGAAGTTCGCGAAGGCCGCTCAGGGCCTGTTGGTCTTCGACGTGGAGGAAATTGCTTCCCATACATGGGGGCTCTTCATTTGGTCATGGGTGAGCGCCGCGTTCTTCTTGCAGATCCTCTGGCCTCGCTACGGGTGGAAGGTAGAGGTCCAAGGCAAGGCGCCGGGCACCTCGAGAGCTCTTGAGCTCAACTTATCCCTGGCCCTGCTCAACGGTCTGTTTCTCTCCTTCGTCGCGATTCAGCTTTCGTACTTCTTTGGCGGGCATGGGCATGTCTTGGACCAGTCCCAACTAACCTACGCCGAGTACGCCCGTCGCGGGTTCTTCGAGCTGGCCTGGGTAGCTGGACTGGCTCTGGTCGTATTGCTGGTATGGGAGAGCTACCTAGGGGACTGTGGCCGCGCCGCGACGATCACCTTCCGTTGCCTCGGCATCACTTTGATTGGCCTCGTGATGATCATCATCGCCTCGGCCATGCATCGCATGAGCCTTTACACGGAGGCCTACGGCCTGACTACCATGCGCCTGTACGTCTCGGCTTTCATGATCTGGATGGTGTGCGTTCTTGGTTGGTTCGCCTTTACCGTGCTGCGGGGTCAGGCGGAGCGCTTCCCGCCTGGTTTCCTGGTCAGCGGTTGGCTGGCCGTCCTCTTGTTGTTCACGATCAACCCCGATGGAGTTGTTGCGCGTCACAACATAGAGCGCTTCGTCGCGGGCCGTGCACTGGACCACGTGTACCTGCAAACCTTAAGTGCGGACGCCGTTCCCGCACTGCTCGAAGGCGCTTCCAGCGCCCCAGGCGCCGAGCTGACGGAACTGCTGGAGCTCTTCGTAGCGCGCCCGTTAGTTCCCGATGGCACAGATTGGCGTTCGTGGAACTGGGGGCTCTTCAAGGCCCGGGCAGCACTCATGGCCCGCGATGAGTAGCCCTTAGTGTGACTAGTCCTGATGCTGTATTCCTGCAAGTAGTGGCCTGAAAGATGCATGAGATCTGCCGGATGGGCTGTGGGAAGCTCGGTTGGATTTCACGCGGCTACGGCGAAGCTCAGGAATCGATAGATAGACACTGTGGGGATTTGGTTTCAATGGGGCCATGAGCAAGCCCATCTCTATCGTCTTAGCCCTCTTCTTTCAGTTCGTCGTAGCGTGCGCTGTTACACCCCTTGTGCCCGAGGAACAGGGGCCGCAATCGCCAGCCCTCGCGGTAGCTTCCTTCAACATCCGCTACGGCACAGCTAGCGATGGCGAGAATCACTGGGAAAAGCGCAAGGCTAACGTCGTCGCCACCATTCGCTCCGCCGATCCCGGCTTGCTCGGGATTCAGGAGGCGCTTGGGTTCCAAGTGGATTATCTGAAGGCTGAGCTCTCCAATTACCAAGTCGTGGGAGTGGGGCGCGGTGGCTCGGACAAGGGTGAGTACTCGTGTTTGATGATCGATACGGAACGCTTTCAAGTCCTACGTTCAGACACCTTCTGGCTCAGCGATGAACCGGAGCAGGTAGGCTCAAAAGGTTGGGATGCTGCTTTGCCGCGGATTTGCACTTGGGCTGTTTTGCTCGATAAGACCAACGGTCGTGAGTTCCTATGGATGAACAGCCACTTCGATCACAGGGGCAAGCTCGCGCGTGAACGATCGGCTGCCTTGATCCACTCGCGTATGCAGACGATCGCAGATTTACCGACAATCATCACCGGCGACTTCAACGCAGGCGAAGACAGTGCAGCGCTCAAGTCTTTGAAGGGGGATACGATGCTCGACAGTTATCGCGTCCTGTATCCCGGCGATACTCTTGTCGGAACTTTCAATGGCTTTCAAGGGAGCAGCGATGGGAGCAAGATCGATTACATCTTAGTCTCGCCCCATTGGCGCGTTCTTTCGGCGAGTATCGACCGGCGTGTTTTTGAAGGACGTACGCCATCCGACCACTATCCGGTTCGTGCGGAACTGAAACTCTGAGGATTGGCCAGGGGCGATTCGGACGGGACTGCCCTCTTGTCGTGGTCGAAGCGGATAGATCCCGTTTTGTGGATTGGAGATCTGTCGAGTAAGGTCTGGTCATGCATGCGCTCATCCTCGCCTTAAGTCCTCTACTCGCCGCCGCCCCAGTCCAAGACCAGAAGCCAACAGCGGATGGATTGATTGAACAGGCATGGAAGCTGCTGCCCGCTTACACCGGTGACCATCGCGCCTATCTGAACGCTGACGACAGGCGAGATGTTCAGGCCGCGTCGTACATGCTCCAAGCTGCAACTGCGTTGGAGCCCGATCACTCGCGAGGGCTTTGGAGCTTGGGCCATGCGCACATCCTGCTCGGGGAAGACTCTCGGAATCGCGGCCATCGGGCGGATGCTCAAGAACACTATGCGGCCCTTCTTCGTAACTTGGACCACGCCATTGAGATCGATCCAATCGATCCTTGGGCACTCTATGCTCGCGGTACGGCTCACTCAGCATTCGGTGACTACGAGTCAGCGCTGAAGGACTTGGATGGGGCGGCGAACAATGCTGCCGCTCAATTGGACGAAAACGGAGAACCCACCAACACGGCATGGCTGCGTTTCAAAGCATTAGGTTGGACGTGTGACACGCTGATGAATACACGCGACTACGAGCGTGCGCGTGTTGCTCTAGTTGAGTACCACACGGAATTCTCGGAGAATCAATGGCCGCTATTCATAGCACTCGCTGAAACCCACGAGCGTGCACGCAATTTCGATGGTGCTCTGGCAGAGTACGATCGAGCAATCGAGCTTTTCCCTGAGGACTATCAGGCGCATTCGACACGCGGTTACGTCTATGGGCTGCTAGGCGACACTGAGGAGGCAACCCGCTGCCTCTCGCGATCTGTTGAGGTCGAATTGCAGGTCAGCCTCTATCCGCGTCTTTGGCTGTGGATGTTGGCGACGGAGGATGCTTCTCAAGCAGCAGCTGAAGATCTTGCCGAGTTGCTCGTGAACCCACCGCAGCAAATCGGCTCCTGGGATCTCCGTCTGGGACGCTTCATGATGGGCGAGGAAGGGCCAAGTCGTTTTCTGGCTGCTGCTCACGCGGAGATGGACAGGCGGATCGATGCAGGAGAGAACGTAGACGACTTGATTTGTGAAGTTCAGTTCTACATCGGCTTTGCTTTGGAACGTGGCGCTGCGGGGGATCCAGTAAAACTCACCCAAGCGCTGGAGCACTATCGTGCGGCACTCCTAGAAAGGCCTAGTACATGGAAGTGGGAGTGGGCCTTCGCCCGCAATCACTTCACTAGCGTGGCTGCAAAGTTGAAGAAGGAACTCGAGCCAGGCTATAGCTTGAAGGGCAGCGAGTTTCAGAGCGCTGAACTTACAGGTACCTTGAGCGCTGCCAGTTGGTGTGTGGCGGGACGATCGCAGCCTTTCGTGGATCCAGATTATGCCCCGAAGTCGGGGGACCTATTGCTTGCCAAGATTCAGACGAGTGAGGGGCGGAGTGTTCACATCGAGCACGTCGTGGGAGTCGGCAGGCTTCCAGAATCCCGATCTAAAAAGGAATGAGGGCGACTGCGGATCTAGCGGCATAAAGAGTTGAGAAGCAGCGATTAGATGCCTTTGCCTGGTATCTCAACTGCGATGGCTGCACTTTGCTTGGAAGTGAATTTTCGCTACGACCTCTATTGAGGCCCGCTTACTCCGTCCACGGAAAGTCGCCGCGTGCAAGCAACTCGTCGATGCGTTGCATGTCGAGGCACCCTTCAAGCACCTCGGCGAGTCGGTCGTACTCTTGGTCGGTGCTCGGCAAGTCGCTCGAAGGGGTAAAAACCGGCAAGCCCTTGCGCCCCGCACGTAGGGATCCGAGCATGCTGGCGCGCAGCTCAGTGTTCTCGAACAATCCGTGGAGCAGCGTTCCAGAAACGCTGCCTTGGACGGCGCCGCGCGCACTCTGATCGACGGAATCGACAAATAGCGCAGTGGCTTCGTCACCAAGCAGAACATCGCCCATGTGAATTTCGTAGCCGCTGATCGCCGCCTGTGAATTGAGCCCTGTGGTCATGAAGCTGCCGCTTGAGGTTGCGGGATGAAAGGAGCGACGGGTGGTTGTCTTTTGCTGGCGAAACCGTGTGCTGACGGGGAGTAAGCCCAAACCCGTGGTTGAACCGGGCTGACCCTCAATGCCTCCGGGGTCGTCAATTGTCCTACCCAACATTTGATAGCCGCCACAAACTCCGAGGATCGGCAAGCCTTGCGCGGCACGTTCCGTCAGCACTGATTCCATGCCAGCCTGTCGTAACCAATCCAGATCAGCGCGCGTGTCCTTGGTGCCGGGCAGGATAACTAGGTCTGCTTCGACGAGCTCTGCTGCAGACTCGACGTATCGAACAACGACACCAGGTTCATGCTCCAACGCCATGAAGTCGTCGTAGTTGGATATGCGTGGGAAGCGAACTACAGCAATTTCGATTTCATTCTTCGTCGCGCGCCGCACATTTTTGCGCTGATCGAGGGCTACACCGTCTTCCTCTGCGATACGCAAGTGTTGCACGTATGGAACGACTCCCAGGATCGGAATGCCGACGCGCTCCTCGATCATCTTGATACCGGGTTCAAGCAGCCCGATGTCGCCGCGGAACTTGTTGATCAGGAGCCCGGCGAATTGTGCTCGGTCCGTTTCATCGAGTAAGCCGAGCGTTCCATAGAAGTGTGCAAACACTCCACCGAGGTCAATGTCTCCCACAAGGAGGATCGGAGCCTTGGCGAGGAGCGCTACGTGCATGTTAACGATGTCGTTTTCGCGCAGGTTGATTTCCGCCGGGCTGCCTGCTCCTTCTATCACGACGACGTCGTACTGCGCGCGCAAGCGTTCCAAGGAACTTGATACAACCGTACTGAGATAGGTCTTGCGGTCGGAGAACTGGGAGGTATCCCAACCGGATTCGGGCCTTCCCATGACGATCACTTGGCAGCGCGAGTCTCCTTCGGGTTTGAGGAGCACGGGGTTCATATCGACCGTCGGTTCGATACCTGCGGCCTCTGCTTGCACAGCTTGGGATCGTCCTATCTCGTGACCCTCAAGGGTTACGTAGGAATTGAGCGCGATGTTCTGAGCCTTGAAGGGAGCCACGGACAGGCCGCGACGGCGGAATAACCGACACAAACCCGTGGTGATCATGCTCTTGCCTACGGAAGAAGCGCAGCCTTGAATCATCAGAACGGAACCAGTCATAGACTTATCATTACGCAGCAGCTGTCGACGAAATTCCGGGCGATGGTTGGTTGACTGCCCAGTGTCCGTGAATCCAGGATGCTAAAAGGTTGTCCCGGTGATAGCCACCCGCTTGCGCTTCTTTGCCGCGACGCTTGCGCGTGCATTGGGTAGTGAGCGTTGTGCAGACCATGGCTGTCGATTACTCAATACTGGCATCATCGTTCGAGACGCGAGTTCTTTTGGCCTTGCAAGCCACGTTCGCATAGCCGTGGGGAACGACCAGACACGAAGTCGACTGTGGCCTGCGCTAAGCCCCTGAACGAAGAGCCAAGTGCATCACGAGTAGAATCGCACTTGCGATGCCCACAATCGGCAAGGCTCCGCCCACGAAGTAGGGGAAGGCCATCAGTGCGATGCCAGTGGTGAGCTGCGGCATGCGTATCTGCTTCTTGCCGTACATAAAGAAGCCCATGCCCAAGGTGCTCACCAAGAGGGATGCGAAGAGTGTGCCTGCAGAGAAGTCCATACCGGCTCATCGGCAGAGCAGGCTGGGGGACTCGAAGCAAAACCTCCGAACCGACCTATCGCAATTAGGTTGTAGTGGGGGAGAAGCAGGGGGCAGATGCCACATGCGGCCTTCTCGATGAGGGCAGCCTCTTCCCTGGCCATACAGGGAACGTTCGAACGACCATATGGTAACGGTCGATCGGTGCACCTTCGCTCCCAAGTTCTCTACGGGCAGCCGCCCGCCCATCACACGAACACCTTATCCATCACGAGCAGGTGTTTCCAAGAACCCTTGAGGCGCAGCTTGCGCGATAGGAGGGCAAGGGCCAAGTTCAATTCACCACGCAGGAAACGCACCCAACTGCGTGAATCCGCTTGAATGAGTAGGTTTGCAATTCCCGTATGTCCTTCTTCAATCTGCAACTTGGAGTCGCGGATGATGACGGTGATCTTGCGCTCTTCTTCGCCCGTGAAGCTGAAGTGGAAGGTGCTGTCTTCGCCCTTTGCTATACCACGCTGAAATACGAGCGGCATGCCATGAATGAAACCTGCGATAGAAGTCGGACGCAGGACCTTACCAACCAAACGAATCTGCTTGTGGGGGAAGCGTCTCTCCGCGTGATTCTTCGCGTCGGATCCGGGCATGACGTAGAGCGCTTCAACCTTCGCCTGCAGTGGTTTCAGAGTCGTCTTCATGAATTGGGCTCGGTCTTCCTGAAAGGGAGCAATCACGTCCTCACCCGCGGGGCAAACGGAGAGGCAGTAGGCAGCCTTATAGTTCGCTCCGAAGGACAAGCTTTGCCACATGGAGGCGGATTCTGAATCCGAAACGCGCTTGCGGTAGTCGTGAGCGTTCTTGGAGTCAGCCACATCCTCAACCCAGTCCGTGAAGCCGCCCATGAACTCGCGGTAGTTGTGTGTGTAGCAGGCAGAGAAATCGAATTCACCCTTGGGACCGATGGCGCCAACCGGGCAGGCGGCGACACACAATTTGCACTCGAGGCAAGGGTTGAAGTCGAGCGGTTTCGCTTCTTCATCAAGTGTAGCTTCTAAGAGCAAGGTCCCGAGCAAGATGAAGTTGCCGAAGCGCGGATGAATCACGTTGTGGTGAATTCCCATCACGCCCAGGCCGGCCGCTTCCGCAACTCGCTTGTGGGAGATGACCCAAGTGCGTCCTGGAAACTTGTCCATCTCCATCGGAAAGCCCATGGGAGGATTCAAAGCTCGTAGACCACGTTCCTCCAGTGCGCGCACAACTCGTCGACCGATTTCATTGATCTCGTCACCCGCATGGTGAAACTCGAGATTGGCAACGGAGCGCTGAGGGGTCCGAATTGGTTCGCGGTTCATTCGCACGCAATAGCTGATAAGGGTTTGAGTTCCCGGTAGGGCTTGCTGCGCGTACAGGCGCTCTTCGGCCAGCTCTTCACGGTTCACAGACACGCATGCAGCGTCATCGGCTCCGGCATCGAGTAGTAGCTGGCGTAGGTCTGCGGCGGTCAAATTGGCTTGTTTAGTAAGGGTCTTCATCTGCGGATTTGTGGTTGTATATACAACTTTTGGTGTTTGATTTTTTGATCGTTGAGGATTGAAGTTGCTAAAGCCCGGGAATCACTCCGCTGGCCAATTCGTCAAGAGCTTGCACACCGCTCTTACCCAGCAGGCTGCGCGCATTGACTTCGGCAGCATTCCAGTCGGGCAGCGCTCGCTCCATGAGTGCACGTCCCTTGCGACTTAGGCGGTAGGTCACGCCACGACGTGCTTCGCTCTTGGGCCTTGACTCTAGCCAACCCTTGACGCGCATACGCTCGACATTGCGGCTGACAGTTGACTTCTCCAGGGAGAATCGCATGCCCAGTTCGCCCGGAGTTATGTCACTCAAGAGTCCAATGGCGACCAGCAGATTGAACTGGCTCGTCTTGATGCCATGTGGCCGCAGGGCCTCATCGTACAGGGAGCAAATCACGCGACTGGCTTGGCGCACCTTGCGTGCAAGGCATTGTCGGGCGACCTTCTGCAGGTCTGCTTTGAGTTTGTGGTCCGGCATAATGACGATGTATATACAACCTTCGATGCTCGCGGGCACGAATTATCCAATCTTCTCGCCCAACCTAGCCCGGTCCTGCTGGCCTCAAGGCGTCGAATCTGATAGATCGAGGGTCGCAAGCGCTCGCTATTCGCGAGTTGTGCCCCTTCCAGAGCCCCTTTCTGACCCTTCTCGACCGATGAGCGATCAAGACGCGCCCGCATCCGAAACTGAACCTGAGCTCCCGGCTTACATCATCGAAGCTGCCCGCTCGGGCCGCTCCAAGTGCAAGAGCTGTCGCAAGGCGATTCTCAAGGACGCCCTACGATTGGGCGTGATGGTTGAAGGACCCTTTGGCGCTGGCCACATGTGGTACCACTTGACCTGCTCGGCCAAGCGCTTGTTTGAGAAGCTTGAGGAAGCCTATCAATGCGAGGCGTGGAACTTCGCAAAGATAGTGCCCACAGACCTTCCGCCGCTTGAAGAGCTTTCAAAGCTCAAAGAAGAGGCCGACCTGAAGAAGGTCGAAAAAAAGGAACTGCCCTACTGCGAGCCTGCGCCTTCAGGCCGTGCTCGTTGCAAGCAGTGCGATGAACTCATCGAGAAGGGTGCCACGCGCGTGGTGGTTGGCCGTGAGGTTGAGTTCGGTCAACAGACGCGCACGACACCGATCAATGTTCACCCCGGATGTGTGGCGGATGCCCTGCATGCGGAGGACAGCGCCACAGAGCCGGATGGTTTCGCGCAAGCCCTGCGCGACAATAGTAAAGGCCAGGAGAGCGCGATGATCGATTCGACAATCGAAGAGGTCGGCTCGCTGTTCTAGTCCGTGGCACGCACCAACGCGGTTTCACAATCGCGTCGGATGCGGAACGCGCGCTGAATGTCCGGGTGCTCGAACGACAATACAGCAAGACTGATATAGGAATCCAAGGATGCGATCGCCTCTTCGTAGCGTCCCATCTTGACCAAGAGCTGGGCTCGCAAGCTGTGAACTTCTGCGACGTTTGGGTCAAAGACGATGACAGCGTCGAGCTCGTGAATAGCATCCAAAGTGCGATGAAGCTTTAGATTGAGCACCGATGCTGAGTGCAGGTGCACCGACATCTCCAGATTGCGCAAGCGATTGATCACATCCCAGTGGCGCTTTTCGTCGTAGGTCGAGATGCCCGTGCGGTTCGCCTGATCTTGGAACCAAAGGCGGTCAGTCTTTGTGATTCTGACGAGTGCTTGGCCCCAGGCTAGCGAGTCCTCGTACTGCTCAAGGATGGCGGTGATGCGCACCAAGCCGTTGATGACTTCCGTGTCGCTGGGCCGCATGTCCAGCGCATCGTCGAATAGCTCTAAGGCTTCCAGATAACATTCGATGGCGTCTTCGCGCAATTCGACGGCGCGCGCCACCGGATCCGGGGCTTCGGTGAAGCGTTCGCCACTCTCAACGCCATCGGCTGCTTCGGTGAGGGCAGTACCCTTGCGTTCGAGAGCTTCGGCAAGCGAGAGCGGCACGCGAAAATCAACGTCAGCATCCAATTGACGCAGGGCATATTCTGCCTGGAGAATTCGTTGTGCGCCGCCCTGATGGAGGAGTGCTCTTCCCAAGAATAGCGTCAGGGTGAAGTTGTCCGAGTCCAACTCGAGTCCCTTGAGTGCTTGACTCTCAGCACGCTGATACTCGCCCATGGAGAGGTTTAGGCTGCAGGAGTCAGTATGGATCTCAAGTTGACGTTCCTTCTCCACGCGGCTCACGGCGGTGCTGGAGCAAGCGCTGAGGCCCAAGGCAGTAGCGAGGGAAAGAACAGGGATGAGATTGAATCGAAGCGTCATGGCGAGGCGGGGAGCGGGGTGGATTGCTCATGAATCCTAATGGAATTTAGGGCCGGCCCTACAAGAAGCGCGGCAGTCA
>JBLIOI010000059.1:0-28243 GCA_047639675.1 Planctomycetota bacterium
ACACCGGGGAGACTGTTGTCGCAGCCACGACCGGGAGCACCCTGGTTGCTGCATGGACACGGGCCGGAGGTACAGAACGGGATGCCATCCCCGGGGAGCACCGCCATCGCGTCAATGTCTGGAGATCCCGGCGACACGCCACCTCCAGGCGAGCTGATCGTGACTTCGAATTCTGGGCATTGCATCTCCAAGGAGGGAATGTTGAACATCATAACCGCCACCGAATACGTCGAGTTGATTCCAGTCGCGCCAAAGAGGGTCTGATAGTCTGCTATGTTGAGGTAACCTTTTGCATAGACCCAACCGCCTCCGCCCAGAAGTGTGAAGCCCTCATCCGGGAAGACCTGGACCACTGGCGCGGTGAAATTGCAGCCATCACTGAAGGTCCAGGAGGAGGACTCGAATGAGGGGCCACCGACGAGGCCGTTGAACTCGAACGCGATGAAATCCGCCTCCTGAAGTTCAACTACACTTACACCCAGGAAAGTTGCGAGGGTGGAAGTGTCGGCGGACGTGTATTCGAAAAGCCCTGCTTGGATCCCGAAATCCCTGTACGTTGCGAGCGGCGTTGTGCCCTGAAAATGCGCCGCATTGGGATCGGGCTCCCCGAGTGCGTTTAAGGGCGTGTCGACCCCAACCGAGTCGCTTAGCGATCCAGCCCAACGGAAGGTCGTGTCGTTCTGTGCCAGCAGTGGTGACTGTATCGAGAGGAGAGCTCCAATGAAAAAGAACCGCCCGAGGACCGCTGAGATCGGTCGTGTCTGGCTAGGAGTGCTTGAGTATTTCATGGTATTAGTCCCTAGGTTGGGGCCGAAACTCAGCCCTGATGTGGTTGACACCCGCTCTCGGGGCGGCGCAGGGATATCTCTGGCACTATTCTCGAAATTTTTTCTCGCTAAGTAGGCGTCGACCTAAGGTGGTGTTCCTCCAATGACCTGGGACACCAACACTTCAATTCTCGCGCAGCTGGAGACCTTCTCTGCTGGAACTGCCTGGGGCAGTTTGGTGACCCATTTTGAGCCGCCGTTGACGCGCTACGCGAAGCGTTCGGGTCTTTCGGCGGGTGTTGTTGCTGATGTGGTACAGGCCACATTGGTCGCGTTCGCCGAAGGGTATCGAGCTGGAAAATACGATCGTAATCGGGGCCGTCTTTCGGCTTGGCTCTACGGCATCCTCAAACGTGAAATCGCGTCCACGCGGCGCAAAGCAACTCTCGATCCCATGGAAGCCCTCGACACCGCTAGGGAGCGCGAACTCTCCACGCCGGAGGGCGAACTCGAGGCGATTTGGGAGGAAGAGTGGCGCCGTTCCATTCTCGAACGCAGTTTCGAGCGCGTTCGCCAGGAGGTCGAGCCTCTGACGTGGGATTCCTTCGCAATGCAGACCTTCGAACAGCTCAGCGTAGATGACGTGGCTGAACGCTTGGGATTGCCGCGTACACGCGTCTACAACGCCAAGCACCGCATCATGAAACGTGTACGGGAGCTCGTTATCGAATTTGAAGATGCCTGAACGGGCGAACACTTGTCCGGACCCGACCCAGCTCGCGGAGTTCCATGCTGGCTGGCTTTCCGAGGAAGCGGTGCAGAGAATCGCACAGCACACGAAGGCTTGCGCGGCTTGCCGCGAGGCCCTGTCCGAACTCGCCCTCAACGATGAATTCGAGCTCGACTTGCAAAATGTCTTCTCAAGAGACCCTTCAGCTTCCAGCGGCATGTCCAACGCCGATGTGGAGTACGCCGCTCTAGTCGCGCTCCTGCGCGAGAGCGCGGAAGGCGAGCGTTATGAAATCCTGGGTGAGCTCGGTCGGGGCGGTATGGGGATCGTCTTCGATGTACGCGACCGTGTGCTGCAGCGCGACCTCGCCATGAAGGTGGTGCGCAAGGAAGGTCGCGGCATTCTGCGCAGTTCCTCGCGTAGCAGCCGCGGATTCAGACGCTTTCTCGAGGAAGCACGGGTCACCGCCCAACTCGATCACCCCTCGATTATTCCTGTCCACGACATGGGGGTCGACTCTGAGGATCATGCATTCTTCACGATGAGCAAGGTGCGTGGGAAGGACTTGCAGAAAGTTCTTGAAGAATTTGGGCGAGGGGAGGGAGAGTGGACCTTGCGGCGTCTCGTCGTGGTCCTCTTGCGCGTCTGCGACGCCTTGGCTTTTGCCCACTCCCGGCATGTCGTGCATCGCGACTTGAAACCCGCCAACATCATGGTTGGGCGCTTCAGCGCTGTTTACGTTATGGACTGGGGTGTTGCCAAGTTCATGGGCGTGCGCAACCACGAAGAGAAATCGAACCCTGGCGCTGTCAAGAGAAGAGATCCGCATACTCAAAGCACGTTGTTCTTCTCTGCCCGCGAGCCTTCCGCTGATGAGGCCGAGCACGTCTCGCCGTTGTTCACGCTAGACGGCGAGATCATCGGAACACCGGCCTACATGGCGCCCGAGCAAGCCGAGAAGGGCTATCTTGAAGTCGATTCGCGAGCTGACATTTACTCGGTTGGTTCAATTCTATATCAGCTTCTCTGCGGCCGCAGACCCTTCGGTGGTCCAAATGGCGAAGGCACGCCGCGCGATGCCTGGAAGCAACTGCTGGCAGGACCTCCTGAGCCCCTAGCCAGGATCGCAGCAGCGGCCCCGCCCGAACTTGTCTCCGTCTGCGAGCGTGCCATGCAACGCAAGCCTGCGGAGCGCTACGCCGACATGGAGCAGTTCGCTGCCGACCTGCGGGCCTGGCAGGAAGGTCGGGTTGTCGGCGCGTACCAAACGGGTGTCGTTCCAGAGTTGCGCAAGTGGGTCGGCCGCAATCGCGCGCTTACGAGTTTGGCTATCATAGCTTCGTTCGTTGTGATCAGCCTGTTCACGCGCCAAGTTCTTTTCGAGGGCCACGCTCGCACGGTACTGCTGCGCGAGGCGAGCACTCTAGGGGCCCTTGGTCTTATCGCTGAGAGTCCTTCGCAGGCATTGCTTCTCGCGATGGAGGGAATTCAAGCGGATGAGCACTACTTCTCGCGCTCGACCTTACTCGAAGCTCTAGTACCTCAGGCTCAAGACGTCATTTTCCGAGGCGCGCAATCCACGAAGGATTTACGGCAATCTTGGACATCGGCCGGAGACCGCTTTGTGATCGCGGAGCACGCACCCCAACAAGAGAAGTACTCGATTCGGATCTGGGACGTCCAAGCGCGCGGCTTTGCAGAGGATTCCTTTGCGTTGCCATTCATCGCTGCCCCGTTGGCCAAAAATCGCTTCGGGGAATACATCGCCGTCTTCGATCCGGACGGTCGTTGGGTTGCATCGGGTGGCGCTGATGGTTCAATAATCATCCATGAGCTCGATAGCGGGAAGAGCCGAGTCTTGGCGAATGGAACTGGAAAACACAGCGATAGATTTGTCAGCGACATGGCGGTACATCCGAACGGAGAGCTTCTCGCTTCGGCTTCTTGGGATGGATCAGTACGTTTGTGGAGCGTCACGACTGGGGCTCTGGAGCAAGTACTTGAGGGTCACACCGGCATCATCTCATCGATCGAATTCGATTCAACGGGCGGGCGCCTGCTCAGCGCTTCGGGTGTGCCGCTGCTAGGATACGAAACCGATCAGACTGTGCGGGTATGGGATGTCGCCAGTGGGAATAGTCTCTCGGTGTTGGCGGGTCACGACGGCGCCATCCCGGCAGCGCACTTCGATCCAACGGGCGACTTGGTAGTCTCGGCATCCTACGACCAGACCGCAAGGATCTGGAATGCACATACCGGTAAGGAGCAACAAAGCTTCAGTTTTCCTGGCGTCGTTTGGGAGGCTACCTTCTCACCGAACGGGTCTACCCTGGCGGTCGCCTTCGACTCAGGCCTGCTCATCCGTGACATGACCTCGGGACGAGAGCATCGCCTCGGCCCCTACAAGGCGCACAAGGGTTGCTCAGTGAACAGTGTGGAATTCTCCCCACGCGGCGATCGACTGCTGACTACGGGAAACGACCGGGTCGCTCGCATATGGACCTTCGAGGAGAATGGCCGACCTCAACTTGACCGGCGTCTTCACAACGCGGCGCCACTAACTGGATCATGGTCCCCCAGAGGCTCGACAATCGCTACCCAAGCGATCGGTGGACTCAACCTGTGGTTTGCAAGGGGCAATCCTGTCACCGATAACGTGCAGCTCGATGACGCTCCGGTCAGGCACGTACGTATTCACCCGGAAGGTGATCGCGTTCTAGCGATGGTCGAGGACGGCCTCGTTCGTGAATATCGCTTCGCGCCAGGTGTTGGGCTGACCTTTGAGGGAACCCTTGGTGAGCGAGCGGCGGTGGACGTAATGACAACGGCCGACGGAAATTGGACCCTGGTCGCCGAAAAGGGCGGACCGCTTCGTTTGTGGCGCAGGGACGAGCAAGGATTGAGTCACGCGGCTGGTGAGCTTGCACTCGACGTTCAGTCTCTGCACTCCTCGCGCGCGAGCCAGGTCATTGCGCTAATCCTTACCGGTAAGGGTGCCGCCACGATTGACCTATCGCGAGCAAAGGTTGAGGTTGTGCTCCACTTGCAGGACGAGGTCGTAACCGCGGCGCATGTCTCCGAAGATGGAGCCCGGGTTGCCCTAGGATCCAAAGGGGGCCTCATCCAAGTCGTCGAGCTATCCAATGGGCGCGTGCTGCTTGAGTCTCGGCTGCCCGGGCACACGGCTTATCAGACACAGGTCTTCGACGTCCGCTTCTATGCGGGTGGCCAGAGTTTGGTCAGCAGCGGCCCGGGTCTCTCTGCAAACTTTTGGGACGTCGAGGCTGGAGTTCTCAACTCCGAAACCTATCTCGGGGCAACCACCGGTGGGCTTTTTGTGTTGGGCGATGGACGCAGTTTGATTTGCCGTGACCAATGGGGTTCACGCCTTCAAGTGCGGGGAATTCAGGACGCTTCGGAGCAGGACCCTCTTCAACGCCCGGGCCGAGATCATGCCCATCGCAATCGGATTTCGGCCTGGAGCCTCGACCAATCTCAAGAGCGCTTACTCTCGACTTCGTTTGATCACTCAACAACGGTTTGGGATCTCAAAAAGCGCGAGGCTTGGATCACTTTCGCAGGCCACCAAGCTCCGGTCCTCGCAGGCGACATCACTCCCGATGGAGCTTGGGCAGTGACCGGTGACGCGAATGGAAAAGTCTTCGTCTGGCCCGTCGACCCCCTGCCCTGGTCAAAGCTCGTCGCTCCCATCGATACGGCTGAGCTAGCGGAGTGGAAGTAATTCAAGGGGCCTCCGCGAGCCGCTCTTCGCTCTCCAACCCCTCAATCTTCCCACTTCCCCGCCCCCCCCCCATTCTTGCCCAAGAGGCGCAAAACCTACTCCAACGGGTCCTCCTCATCCGCCAGGAAAGATCGTGTTCGAGATCGAGGTTCGCGTTATCGAGGCTCGCAGCGAACACTGCTCGCTCTTTCTCCGCGAGCCCCAGGGCGTCGTGGAAAAGCGACTCCAGTCGTTCGTAGCGATCCGCGTCCATGAGCTCGACTTGGCGACAAGTGGAATGTGAGGCCCTTCTAGCGCCCGGTCAACGAGCCACCGAACGCTCGATCACGGCGTCCAGAGAACTTTGTAGGCGTTCGACAAGTTGAAGCTTTGGAAGCAAGGGCCAGCGGGGTCGCGATACCAGTATTGATAGCAACCAGTGTCGCCGGCTCCTTGCCCACTGGTCGATGCGATGCCGACGGTGGAACAGCCTGCGCCACTGGCATCCGAGAAGATCAGGTCGATACGGCGAACATTGCCGCCACAACAGCGGATCCCGTCTCCGAAAGGCGCAGCGAGTCGAATCGTTCCGCAGTACAAGATGCCCGGGACGTTCGGAGGAGCATCGTCAAAGCAAAGGACGAGATCATCCGCAGCAACGCTGTTCGAGCCTCCAGCTGCATCAAGGTTGCAGCCCGCAAGGGTAGCGCTGTTCGCACACCCGGCCGCGTTTCCTCTCGAACCGCTCGAGTTATTGTTGTTGAGACACGGGCAGATGTTGCCGACTCCATCGCCAAAGCATTGTTTGGTGCCTTGGGCACTCGCCAAGGAGGCGAGGAAGAGTGAAATGATGAGTGTGATAATCGACTTCTTCATTGGCCTTCGTGGTTCAAATGGGTTGTTTGGAGTTTAGGTCTATCACCTAGATGAGAACGAGTCCGCCGACCTGGACACACTTTTGTTCCTTTGTACGGGGTCCCTGGCGTTGGGGGGCCCGCAATCGGCGATTGCTCGGGAGCGAGCCGACCCCGTGCGCCACGCGGCTCCGAGAATCTAGGCCACGAGAAGCGCGAGATTTCGACAATTGCTGAATCAGCGGACTGTCGGGGTGCTTCCTACATTTGTTGTTGGTCAGGCGGCGCATTTTTGAATCTCCGGCCTTCCGTGATACCCCTCGTGCCAGGATCGCACAAGGACAAAGCAGGGCGGGGCGACTTTGGCCACGAAGATGTCCCGGAAGGTCAGCTTTCTGGACACCAAACCCGCCTGCATGGCAGGGGTTCGCACGACCCCTCCGAACTTCAGCGAACCGTGAGGCCGACAAAAGTTGTAGTGAAAGCGCAGCAGCTCAAGGTGGTCATCTAGCGTTCGTTTCTTGCGGGCGTGACATGGTGACCGGCGGTTCAAGTACGCCGAGCCCTGGCGGATGGTCAGGTTCAACCGCTCGATGAAAGCCGTGTTCAACTTGCTCGAGTCTTCGGAAGCTTCCAGTGCGTCCTCTAGTTGCCGCTCCGAACCAATCACCAACTTCGTGCCGACCTTCACCACGCGCTTCTGCTTAATCTTCTTAATCACTTGAGCGTGCACGCAACCAACGCCAAAGGTGAGCTGGATGGCACTCCCGTAGAACTTCATGCCGTCGCTCGTGATCAAGGGGAAGGGTGCCCATTCGCTGCTGTCGGCGATACTTCTGATGAAGGACTTTCTGAGTAGGCGGAATCCTCTTGATCCCCACGCCCCTTGCCGAAGACGCCGAGGATCTCCTGAACCTTGCGGTGCGCGGCGAATAGATCCCGAAGCTCGCTGCTTCTACCAGGGTGGACCGTGCACAACGCCTTGAACTTTCCACCCGTGTCTTGATGGGAGACGGCGAGGAAATCAGTCAGCAGCTCCTGGGCAATCTTGTTGGGATCGTTGGCGGGCAAGCTGATCGCGGGTCGGGGCTAGGAGGTGGGCGAGATCGGGATGTGAGGCTACGGAGATCCCGCTGGTCTTGGACGGGGGGGGCTTCCTTCGTGCACTGTTGCGACGCTGCGCATTTGGTGATCTCCATCGAGCCGTGATACGCGAAACGACTGGATTGCACATGCATAAGGCACGGCGTGTGCTGAGGCCCTCTCCTGCACCCGTAGGCTTATAGCCTCATAGGCGCGGCGGATTGGAGTTTGGATTGGACTGTCGATCGTAAGTCGGGAATGTCGGAGTTGTGCCAAAGGTATTGCCGAACGCGATACAATAGAATCGGCGAATCCTCCCCCACTTCACCTTGGAGTAGCTGTGCAGAGCGATGTTGCCGTGCCCTTGGCGTCCGTGCTGTTCGGACGCCGAAGTCGGACATGCCACTCTTGCCCGCACATTTCCTCTCATTTGACTCCTCACGGGGGGCTCAGAGTCTAGAGTGATCGCAAGCCCCGGATGACTCAGGGCCTTCGCTCGATCTGTAGCAACGGGCTGCGCAAGCACTGCTACTCTCTTGCGTATTCAAATTAAGGACACGCTTTATATGCCATTTTCTAAACTAGGGCTTCTTGAGCCAATGCTGCGCGCGGTGGAAGCGGCGGGTTACACCGAACCTACGCCCATCCAGGAGCAAACCATTCCACTGATTCTTGAAGGGATGGATCTGATTGCCCAGGCAGAGACCGGAACGGGTAAAACCGCGGCCTTTGTGCTTCCTATTCTACAGCGGCTGACTGCAATCGAAACCGCCCCATTGGCTTGTTCGCCTCGTGTTCTGGTGCTTACGCCCACACGGGAGCTGGCTCAGCAGGTTGCGGAGACTTTTGATACCTTTGCAAAAGTACTGACGCATCGGATCAAGGTCACCACCGTGATTGGCGGCCCGAAGATTGCGGAGCAGGTGCGCCAGCTTGAGGAGGGCACCGATATTGTTGTGGCCACCCCCGGCCGTTTGCTCGAGCTCGTGCGGGAAAAAGAGATCACTTTTTTGGACCTACTGTGTCTCGTGATCGACGAAGCCGACCGGCTGCTGGCCCTCGGTTTTGCGGAAGAGCTGGAACAGGTATTTGAGGCCCTGCCTAAACAGCGGCAGAGTCTGCTCTTTTCTGCAACCTATCCTAAAAAGGTAGTCAAGCTCACCGAACAGGTCATGCAGAACCCGAGCTATATCAAGGTGATGGGCGAGGTTCAAAACGTTGGGAATATTGCCCAACGCGCCATTGAGGTGAACAGGGATAATCGTCGTATTCTGTTGCAGCATCTAATCGAAACTGAAGGGTGGGAGCACGTCTTAGTCTTTGTGAGAAGCAAGCACGCGGCTCATAACCTTGCTACAAAATTGAATCGCGACGGGATTGAAGCCGACGCCTTTCATGGCGATCTCTATCAAGAACAACGGACTTGGGTGCTCGATCGGTTTAAGAACCGCAACGTGCGCGTGCTCGTGGCCACCGACATTGCCGCACGCGGCATCGATATTTCGGATCTCTCCACGGTTGTCAACTACGATCTGCCTCGCTCACCCGTCGATTACATTCATCGCATCGGCCGCACCGGCCGCGCAGGTGCTAAAGGGGTAGCGGTCAGCTTCCTCGACTTTAACGACATGGCACATTTTGGCGTGATCGAAAAACGCACGAATGTCAGCGTGGAGCGTGAGCAAATTTCCGGTTTTGAACTGACCGGAGAGCCGCCTGAAAAGAAAAAGGGGCCGCCTCCGCAAAAGGGAACTCGCCCCAGTAAGAAAGACAAAGCCCGCGCCGCTGCGAAAGAGAGTGCTGATTCTGAGGACGCCACCCCTCTGTAGCGAAGTTCCACGTACCGGCCCAGGCCTTCGAAGAGTTGAAGCCTGATCCCGAACATGTGTGCTGCGGATCCCTCGCGTGGAGTTCAACTACACGAACGCCAGCAAAGTCACCCTTCTTCAGGCAGCCTTTGATCGATGAGCCGTTCGATTTGAGGCCGTGGGTAAGCGCAGAAAGGAACGCACGGAATCCCCGCGCACACATCCCCCACTGGGGTCGTTTCCTTCTTCCGATGTTCGTTAATCCGCGGATTTCGTGATCTGCATCGATCCGTGATCCGCCAACTGCTCGGATCGCACAAGCGCAAAGCTAGTCAATATTCGAGCGCAAGGCTTGGGGCGAACACCGCCGGGTTTGGAGTTACTTCACCAGCGCTGGAGACTTCTTAGGCTTGCTCTCTGGCGCGTCAGCGCGCCAAACACAACCGTCCATGCACAGGTGTGTCGCTTCGATGTTATCCGGCTCGACGCCGACTCCGCTGTAACCCAGCGCGTTGAGCTGTTCGAGGTCCTGATCGTGGAGGGATGAGGCGGAGGCGGCAGTCCGTCGTCCCAATCCAACCCGCAATGCACGCGCGTTCGCGCGCACCTGGCTCAGCTCGTGCCCTAGCTCTCGCCCCTCCTCACTATCCCACAGGATGGCCTCGCCTACTCCCCGCTCCAGAGGATTTATGTTTAGGTTGTAGCGCCTGGCGCTCGCTTCTGGAGTGCCAACTTGCTCGATGATGAAGTGCTCGTCTCCCTGGTATAAGGAAACCATCCACCTCGGCGAAGCGCGGTTGTTTATAAGCAGCTCGGACACCACGATTCTCTCTGGGTCCTCGTTCTGGCCCTGCAGTAGCTGACTTAGGTCTCGGCCCGGGAGCCGGTTCTCGGCGGGCGCGCCCACAAGCGCGAGCAGAGTCGGGACAATGTCGATGATTGAGACCGTGCTGCGCAGGCGCACTCCGGCAGGCAGAACATCCGGAAAGCGCATAATCAAGGGCACGTGGACGCACTCACGGTAAAGAGTGTTGTGATGTCCCCTGCGGCCGTGGTCAAGGAGCTCCTCGCCATGGTCCGAGGTGAGAGCCACGACGGTGTTTCCTTCCACGCCCAGTTGTTTCAGATGCTCGAGTACGCGGGCGACTTGAGAATCGACCCAGGCTATCTCGCCGTCGTAGAGCGCGACAATGTGCTCGAATTCGCGCGGATCCATTTTGCGCCGCAAGGTCGCATCGGGTCCGAGGATCGTCCCCACTCGGATGTCACCTTGGTAGTCGGGATCGAAGACCGTGTCGAAGGGTGCCGGTGGCCGATATGGGTCATGGATGTCAAATAGATGCACAAATAAGAAGAAGGGCCGATCGGGCTCGCGTTCTCGCTGCTCATCCAGCCAAGCCAAGGCTCGAGTGACGCACTCCTCCGCCTCTGGCGCGCCAAAGTCCGGTTTTTTGTATTCGGCCTTGACCCGGCTGAGTTCCTCCTGATCGTCGACTTGGTTGGCTTCTATCCAGCGTCGACGCAGGTCACGAGCGCGCTCGGTGTTGCTGCTCGCGTGCTCCCAGGTATCGAATCCTCCCCCAAAGCCGAAGTTCGATTCCAGGAAGAGGCAGGTGAAGAAGCCAGCCGTCGCGTAGCCCATCTGACTTAGATCCTCCGAGACGAACTCACCGCGATGGGAGCTGGAGATCGCTTTCGGATTGGCGGTGCACACGCCGTGGGCGCTGACCGGCAGCCCAGTCAACATGCTAATGTGAGCCGGTAAGGTCCAAGAGCTAGTCGAAATGGCATGTTCAAACAACACACCCTGCTCGGCCAATTGGTCGATCGCCGGCGAGGTCTGATGCGAATTGCCATAGCAGGACAGTCGGTCGGCGCGCAGCGTGTCCAGGCTGATCAACACCACATTGGGTCGTGATGGCGCGGGCTGCTCCCCACAGGAAGCGAGCCACGGGCAGAGGGCCAAGAGCGGCACGATAAGGTAACTCCAACGCCCGCCCCGGTCAGCCCGAGGGGATCGATCGGAGCTTGCGTCATCAGTTGTTCCTTTGCGGTGCATTCTAAATCCTCTTCGACTCCGTTGTCCCTAGCTAAAACGCGGCGCACCCTCTCCTGGTTGGCACGGAAGCGGAATATAGCAGGGAGCCCAGCGGATGCAAGGAGCCTCTGCTCTGTGGCGGGTACGGAATGGAGAGCTATTTTTCTCTGCATGAGGGAGCGCTAAGCGTCACTGGTTGACATTGGCGTTCAATCGTGTCGGGAGGGTGGCCTGGCAAGTTGAACCGCTTCTGCCCGAGACCAACCTGCAGCGCCGGAGTCGCGTCGTTCAAGCGGTGATAGGGTTACGCTCGATCCGGAACAAGCGCTGACGGACGCACCGTGCAGGGGCCCAATCAAACGTGCTCCAACCGCGCGAAATCGCAGGTGAACGGCCACGACCCAGCCTTTGGCCACGATGGGGAGAATCAACCTGTTTTGAGAAAGTCACGACCGGACGTGAGCGCCAACACATAGGAGTTGTGAGACCTACTTAGCCGCGGGCCTTCGTCCGTACTCGAACTGGGCCATCCTCTTGGTCTTTTCGTCCCTCGCGTTCGCGAAGCAGCGTATAGCAGTGGTCGCGAAGTGTCCAATGTACCATTGAGTGCATTCCGATGAACCCAACCAGCAAGAAAAATCGGCTCGGATCTCCGCATGGGAGATGGGTCGACGCCGCTTTTTGTTGCGGGAATCAAGGCCCTTACCAAGCGCAAAGCGCCCCCCGGTTACTACATGCTCTTCGTACTCGACCAGTCCGATTCGATGGCGCCGTCAGAAGCTAAAACAGTTCGAATCATCGAGTAGAAACTCCTCAGAACGGTGCTTCCGTTGTACGCTGTTTCTTCGCCTCTTCTTAGCTCACTCACCTCGCATGATTATGAGACTACTCCATCTAGCTACTGGCCCCCTCCTCGCTCTTCCCATCTGTCTGCTTCCAACTCTATCGAGCGCGCAAGGGCAGATCGAGTCATGGGGATTTAGCGATGTCGGCCTAATCTCGGAAGCTCCGGGCGGAGCGGATTTCGTTACTATGGCGAATTCATACTATCACGCCCTTGCCTTGGCGGCTGACGGTGCCATCACAGCCTGGGGAGCGGACTGGTACGGCCAAGTCTCGCAAGCACCAGCTGGGAGCGGTTTCACCGCCATTGCAGTGGGCGGGGATCACTGCCTCGCCTTGCTCGGTGACGGTTCGATTTTCTCTTGGGGTTATGATGACACCAATCAAGTCACAGGCACGCCAAGCGGAACAGGTTTTATCGCGATAGCTGATGGAGAGTTGCACTCCCTCGCGTTGCGTGCGGACGGTTCCATCGCGGCTTGGGGTAGTGACGCCTACGGCCAAGTGTCACCCACGCCAACAGGCACGGGATTCATAGCGCTGGCCGCGTCGGGGTTGCACTCCCTTGCACTACACGCTGATGGTTCTATCGAGGCTTGGGGCTGGGATGGAAATGGGGAAGTTTCGGGCACGCCGAGCGGAACTGGTTTCACCGCAGTTGCCACGGGCTATGCTCATTCGCTTGCATTGCGTGTTGACGGCTCCATCGTAGCTTGGGGCAGTAACAGTCACAGTCAATCGGCGAACGCGCCGCCAGGTACGGGCTTCATTGCAGTGGCCGGAGGTGGAAACCACTCTCTTGCCTTACGTTCCGATGGTTCGATCGAGAGCTGGGGATGGAATACAGCAGGCCAAGTTGGAAACGCCCCTGCAGGATTCGGAATCACACAATTGTCTGCCGGCGGGATTGTCTCTCTCGTCCTTCGAGATCCCGGACAGGGTTCAGCCTACTGCTTTGGATATGGGACGGGCAGCGAATGTCCCTGCTTCCAGAGCGGCCAGCCTGGTCAGGGCTGCGAGAACTCAACGACAACGGGGGGGGGCTGTGCTCTCCGCGGCAGGTTCTGCATCGCTTAGCAACGATAGCTTTAGCCTCTATGTCACTGGAGTCCCTGGCAGCAAGCCAGGCTTGTTGTTGAGCGGAGACAATGTGCTGAATGGTGGGCTCGGAAACCCTGTCGGAGACGGCCTACTTTGCATCAGCGGGAACACAGCACGTTCCCAAGTGCAAGTCACTTCGTTGGGCGACGTGAATTTCACCCATTTCCAAGGGAGCCCTTTTGGTTTGTCGAGTCAAGGGGTCGGTGCTCCGACCAACTACCAGTTCTGGTATCGCGACCAAAGCAACGCCTGCTCCGGCAGCGGATTTAACTTCACGAATGCTTGGACGGTTACCTGGCGGCCATAGCGGTTGGGGTTCGCGCTGTCCAGCAATAGGACCAGGGACTGAGAGCATCAATCTTCCGAGGTCTCGTGCTTTCTGAGCAGGTAAGTGAGCCGCCCATTCAATGGGCAGCCGCCTCTTTCGCCCTCTGGGCGCAAGTCCCCCATTCAATGCCCGCTAGTGCATCCCTCTGTTGGGCCGCTCGGCGGTAGCACTTGCGCCATCCGCTGAGCCTTCGCGTGACATGAACTTCGCCGTCTCCGCTCTCTGTGTTCGGGACGATGCGTTGGTTCCCAAACTTTGATGAGGTTGGTCGGCGTCAATTCATAGAACCGAACTTTCCACGCCACACTCGAGTTGGAGGCTCGCGCGCCGGCTCTTGCCGAGGGGCGCTTACCTCTCCAGTCCCTGCAGGACCTCGCGGATTCTTTGGCTATCCGATTTGTCGAGGCAAGCGATCGAAGCCGGAGTCTGCCCACGTGTTTCGATGGAAATCTGATCCCAGAGGATCCCGTTGTGATGGGCAAATCCAGCCACCTTCTCCCACAAGATTTCTTCGTCGTTCGAAGTCAGCCCGAAGAACCGATAGGTCGTGATCACAATCTTCTCCGGCGTGAACCGGGCTACTTGGGGAAATAGGGTGAAGCTGATCAAGAGGCTTCCGATGCGACTGCCTTGCACCTCAAAAGATTGCATGGCGCGCTCCGCTTTGGCCTGCAATCGATTGCCACACCAGCGGCACTTGAGCGCGCCTACGGGGCTTCGTGCCATGCACTCGTCACAAAGGGGGCCCTCGATGCGGCAGGTGCAGTGGGCACAAACCCTAGCTTCGATGGCGATTAGGCTAGCGCACTCAGGGCAGGTTTTGGTTTCCATGGTGTGGGACTCAAGAGGCCAAAGGATTCATTCCGCCCGGAACCTGGCGGAGCAAGAAACGACGCACCCCGCGTTACGCTCTAAACATCACTCCATCGAGATTAGAAAAGCCAACGCAAACATGCCACGGATTCAGCGTCGTTTACGGCCTGCTGTCAGCCTCGGGCGGCGGTGGCCACTCAAGCCAATACTTGGGGGAACTCCTGGTCCGTTTTTACGGAAGGGTTCCTTTCCCTCGATCCTAGGTACGCCCATCTCCCGGCATCCTCATCGCGCGTGCCCAACAGCTCCACCCACACTTCGAAGCACTGGGCGCACAGATCGCTCCGAGCCCCCCCGGATCTGCTCACTTGGAGCTACAGCCTGACCTCGGCAACTTCTCGCAGCGAATGCATGGCGAGGAGATACGCTTTCGGCAGAACAGTTCGGCTTGCACCTACCACCCCCGTTGCTAGAGTTATTTAGATTCGTGCCCTGAAGGGGCGTACAGGGTTCTCACGGGAATAACAGCATCATGAACAGACGGCACTTTTGTCAATCCGCGTTGGCGGCAGGCGTCGTTGCGGCCACAGCGTCCAGCGAGGGATCGGGCTCGCGGCTCAAGCCTGAGCGTGAGGGCGGCACGACGAGCCTCTTCACCCCGCTCACGCTCCGCGGAGTGACCCTCCGCAATAGGATTGCGATGTCGCCGATGTGTCAGTACGCGAGCGTGGACGGCTTCGCAACCGACTGGCATCTTGCGCACCACGCGGCCCGCGCCGTCGGTGGCGTGGGGCTCTTGATCGCGGAGGCCACGGGCGTGGTGCCGGAGGGGCGCATCACGCCGAGCTGCCTTGGCATCTGGAAGGACGAACACATTCCCGCGCTGCGCCGAATGACGGAATTCGTGACTGCTCATGGCGCGGTGCCCGGCATCCAGCTGGCCCACGCCGGGGTCAAGGCGTCGCGCTACCGCCCGCTCCACCCGAAGCGGAACGAGTACATTCCGCAGGGCGATGGCGGCTGGACGCCCGTCGGCCCGACGGCGAAGCGCTATCGCCCGGACGGCGCGGCCCCCCACATGCTGACGGTGTCCGAGATTCGCGAACTCACCGGCGCCTTCGTGGCGGCGGCAGAGCGCTCGATCGCCGCGGGATTCCGCGTGGTCGAGCTCCACTTTGCGCACGGGTACCTCGGCCACAGCTTCCTCTCGCCGCTCATGAACGATCGCACGGACGATTACGGCGGCTCCTTCGACAGCCGTGTGAAGTTCATGATGGAGACGGTCCGCGCGGTTCGCGGTATCTTGCCCGAGGACGTCCCGCTCTTCGTGCGGCTGTCGTGCACCGACTGGGTCGAGGGCGGCTGGACCCTCGACGACTCCGTGGAGGTGTCTCGTCGGCTAAAGGCTGAAGGCGTGGACCTCATCGATTGCTCCACCGGCGGGGCAACACAGAACGCCAAGATTCCCGGCGGCCCCAATTACCAGGTGCCGTACGCGGAGCGGATCCGCAAGGACGCCGGTATTGCGACGGGTGCCGTGGGGCGCATCACCGAACCCGCCCAGGCCGAAGCAATCATCGCCGAGGGCCGCGCTGACCTTGTCCTGATGGGCCGCCAGCTCTTGCGCGAACCGCACTGGCCGCACCGTGCCTGGGTCGAGCTAGAGTCGGATACGCCGCCGCCCATCGCGCGGGAGTACGCCTGGGCACTTGCGGAGACGCGTCGATAGTCGAGGGGCTAGCGCGGTCGGAGTTGAAGTGATGCTTCGCTGCCCTAGAGAAGGCGAGGGGTCAGCGAAATTCGTGGGGCACGCTTCGACCCTGGAGCTTGGCAGTGCTGTGCGACTCCGAATCAAATGGAGGTGCTTGCGTGATGCAGGCGTCTCGCAACTTGAAGTTTCTCGTAGCTCTCCACGAGCTTCAAGTGCTTGTCGATTCCTTCGAGCTTCATATTTGTCGGCGTCAATCCAAAGAACCGAACCTCTCCAGACACACTCGAGGTGGCATTGCCGAGAATTTCCTCGCCGTACATTCGGGTGAGATTGGGGATGTAGTTTTGAAGCTCGAGATCTTCACGGAGGGTGATGTCGAGTACAGCACTCAAGACTTGGTAGAACTTTCTCCGCGCTGGCACGTTGTCGTTGTATTGCAAGAACATGTCCACCCATCCCTTGGCTTCTTCATGCTTCCCGAGAGCCAGGCAGATAAGACCGTTGAGCTCACTAATCGTGCATTTCCCCCACGGAGAGTTTTCGTCGAATGCAACACCAATAAGTATTGGGATCGACGTGTACCCATCAAGTTCACTCTCTTCGAGGTTTTCAAGCAGGCGCAAAAGCTCGTCATCTTTGAGTGAGTGAATGTTCAGCACGTCTTCCCTGAAGATGAGTCCCTTATTGGTGTTGTCCCAAACAAGGTCTTCCACTGGATAGATCTCCGAATAGCCGGGAACCAAAATCCTGCAGGCATTCGCCCCGAGATCTTCGTAGTCCGCGATGTAGACCTCCTTGTCCAGGACTCTCATGATCTCCATCAAGTACTGGTACTCCTGCTCCGTCGAGCCAGCGAAATCCCAATCGAAGAATTCATAGTCAGCGGCTTGACTAAAGAACTTCCAGGAGACGATCCCCGACGAGTCAATGAAGTGCTCGACCATGTTGTTCGGCTCGCGGATGGCAAATTCGTTGAACGTAGGCGGCGGAACATCGTTCAAACCCTCGAAGCTTCGGCCTTGCATCAATTCAGTCAGGCTCCTTTCAAGAGCCACCTCGAACTTGGGATGTCCCCCAAAGGAAGCGAAGGCTCCACCCGTTCTGGGGTTCATGATCGCAACACACATCACAGGGAACGTCCCTCCAAGCGAAGCGTCTTTCACCAAAACGGGGAAGCCCTGCTCTTCTAGCTTCGCTATGCCCGCAGCAATCGTTGGGAATCGTTCGATCACAGCCTTTGGAACATCAGGGAGTGTGAGTTCCTCGAGAATGATCCGTTTCTTTACCGCGCGTTCAAAGATTTCAGACAGGCACTGCACGCGTGCTTCGTAGCGGGTGTTGCCCGCGCTCATGCCGTTGCTGACAAAAATATTCCCAACGAGATTGGCAGGGACGTAGACCGTCTCTTGATCGGATTGCCGCGTAAATGGAAGAGCGCAAATCCCGCGTTCGATCGCGCCAGAGTTTGCATCCACAAGATGGGAAGCTCTCAGTTCATCGTCGCAATCAAAAATCTCCATGAACCGTTCGTCCATCAAGCCTTCAGGAATTGAATCGTTCGGCCCGGGCTTGAACCACTTTTCGTTGGCGTAGTGAACGAACTCGGCCTGTGCCCGCTCTTCGCCGAGGTAGTAGTCGTTATAGAAATAGTTGTTGCTCATTCGCTCGAGGTACTCCCCGAGTGCCGAACATAGGGCTGCGTCTTTTGTCGCGCCTTTTCCGTTCGTGTAACACATGGGCGACTCGGCATCGCGGACGTGGACGGACCACACATGGGGAACGATGTTTCTCCACGCCGCAATTTCAATCTTGATACCAAGCGCCTCGATCAGACCTGTCATGTTGGTGATTGTTTCTTCGAGCGAGCAGTCCTTTCCCAGAATCATGGTTCTGGCGCCCTCTTTGGATTCGCTTTCGTAGAGCAGGCCAGAGTCTTTCCCCAACACACTGACAGAATCGACTTTGAAGCCCAGACCGTTTTGAATCACCCGCTTTACCGTGCAACGGTCCATCGCACTGATGATTCCATCACGGTGCTTCTCGGATAGCCCTTCAGGAAGTTCAGCACGGATTTTGAAGGTTTGCTGATACCTGTTTTCAGGGTCAACGATGTTGTCCTGAACGATGCTGAGATCTTCGGTCGGAATGTCTCTGGCGTTGCAGTAAGCCTTGGCGAAGTAGGCAGCGCAGAGTGCAGACGAGGCCAAGAAATAGTCGAAGGGTCCTGGAGCCGACCCATCTCCTTTGTACCGAATGGGTTGGTCGCTGATGACCGTGAAATCATCGAAGCTGGCCTCCATTCTAAGATTGTCTAGAAATCTGACTTTTACCTGCATGTTTTTTCCCTGGGTTCGCTAATCGATTTATTTGCTGATAGCTCGGGCAAGAAGGCCCAAGTCGAACCTCGTATTCCGCTTAGAGGAAAAGCGAGAGTCTGCGGCTGATGGAGAATGGAGAGCATACTAAGGCTTTCGAGTTCAGTCGTTCGACAAGATTCAGGTCGAGGCGCTCGAGGACTGAAGAGATGTCATTGCTACTCTCCGGCCAAATTGCGAATGTCGCGCGCTGCGAGTAGCACAGATGCGGCTGCTGATCGTGCTTCTGCAAACAGCATGACGATGGCAAATAGCAGAGCGACAAAAGCCACCTGAAGAAGTCTACGCTGCCTGGACAGTTCGCTTTAACAGCTGGTTCGCGCAGGCCGGAACGCTTGCCCTGGTACCGGAACCGGGCCGGCCCTACTTCTTCTACAACAGGAACGATTGGGGCAGACATCCCCACTACGGGCGTATCCTCGAAGTGATGGAGAACGAGCTCATCGAAATGACTTGGATTACCGGCAACGGAACTGCCGAGGGAATACAAGGAGCGGAGACCGTTCTTCGGATTGATCTTATTCCACAGGGTGAGGCAACGAAACTCCGCCTGACCCATTCGGGTTTCGTCTCGGAGCAGTCCCGCAAAGGTCACGAGGATAACTGGCCCCTGGCTCTCAAGATATTGGACGAAACTCTGTCCTAGCCATTGGGCAAGACGGGCCGAGTAACCCTTGTCCCTGGCCCGTTCAAAGCCCACAGGGAAGGGGTACTCTCACGAACGGTGACGAAACTTCTTTTCAGTTTTCGTGTCTGGTGCAGATCTGCTCGTCGCTTCCGAGGATAGATGATTCCCCATGTGGTGAATTTCGATGTCCCTCTGACCGATCGAACCTGAGAGCTCTCACTATGAACCAGAACACCTTCCTTTCCTGCACCCTTGCTCTTGCTGCGTTTGGCGGCGTTGCTTCGGCGCAGGTTCATGACCTCGCTTCTGACTTCAGCCCCCTCATCAACGACTTTGCAAATACGTGGTCGTACCACCAATCGCCACCCTCAGCAGGGGCGAGCTTTGGCAGCCTCCTTGGGCAATCTGGTCTGATCGAGATTGGATCCTCAGAAGGCCTTGGGATGTCGAATGGCTGGCACAGCTTGACGAACTGCTCGACCACCGTTGGCACCTTCTGGCATACGACCGTTGGAAAGCAAGGCAACTCGATCATCGCTTCGCCTGGATGGAGTTGTTGCCAAGGTGGTTGCCAGGAGCGTTGCAGCATCGTCTTCAGGGCACCTGCGGCGGGCACGGTCCGAGTTGAATTCGAGCTCTTGGACGTGGACACGACCGTGGCTGGCTGCTGGGGAGTCACTGACACGACGGGCTGGAGCCTCAGCTGGGACCGATGGGCTGGCACCGGCGCCCAACCTGGACTCGCGAATGGGATCCTTGAGCCCGGCGCTCAGACTGGAGAATTCGTTTTTCCGGCGGTGGAGGTTCACGCCGATGATCTCTATCGCCTCGACCTAACCATTGGCAGCGGATGTTCATGGAACGACGCCGTCGAGGTGAGATGGAGGATGACCTACGTTGATCCCCCTGCAGAACCCTTCTGCTTCGGCGATGGAATGGGCAACGTGTGCCCATGCGCAAATCTCGGGTCCGCGGGTGAGGGTTGCCGCAATAGCACCGGCTCCGGCGCACTCTTGAGTGCCATAGGCGCAAGTGGAGTGGCGGCTGATGATCTCCAGCTTATCGTCTGGCACGCTCCAGGAAACGCTCCGGCGCTACTCTTCTCGGGCAGCGCCAAGCAAAACGGAGGTATCGGGAACTTGTTCGGAGACGGCCTGCTTTGTGCCGGCGGTCAAATTCAACGCCACGGAGCTAAACTCTTGAGTAGCGCTGGAGTTGTGTCTTGGGGCCCTGGACTCGCCGCCAGCAATGGTTGGGTTGCCGGAGACACCCGCTATTTCCAGGGTTGGTTCCGCGACACTTCAGGTCCTTGTGGTTCTGGATTCAATACGACCAATGGACAACAGCTGACCTACGTTCCTTGAGGTAGATGGTGAGTCAGGACAAATCCCATTAGTCTCTAGCAAGGGCCGCCCCGTTACATCGCAGGATGTAACGGGGCTAATCGTGCTTTCCTCTATCGCTTTTCTACGCGGCGTAGTTTGTGATTTCCATCCGTTGGAAGCTGGCCTGGTCTTAATGGGGCCAGATGGGGACTCGATACCTTGTCTTGTACTTAGAATGCATCCGGGGGTCATGCGCGACCCCTTCGGTGCACAGGCTCCCCAAGCGTAAGGAATTGAGCCGAGGGGCTTCTCAGAGGCATGTTTTCGCACCTGCGCTTCGATCTGTCGAAATCATATCCAGCGCCAGGGCTACTACTCTCATTGGATGCTAGAGTTAGAAATCCGCCAGGCTCGAAGAGCGGAACTTGAACTCTCACTCGAAACTCGAAATCCCATGCGCCTACATGTAATCGCAACTCTCGCACTCGTTGTCGGTTCTCCTTTTTCGTTCGGCGCACAGGATTATCTGTTCGGAATCAATCCCGAGAGTTCTTGGGCGACGCTCTCCGGGACCTCCTCGATCGGTCCCATCGTGGGAACGAACTCTCCCATTGCTTTGAGCGGCCTCACTGAGATGAGTCTGGAGGAAGGGGGCGCTGCGATCGCAGCTGCCGGGTTCCCTGGTTACAGCTCTTTCGGTGCAGCGCACTTGACGGTCACGGGAGAGATACCTAGTCCAATTCCAAACGATCCGTCTTTGGCGACCTTGAGCTTCGACATGAGGCTCAAGATCAACTCGGCGAGTTTCCCCGTTGACGCGGGATTGAACTTCGATGCGCCGGCGACGGTCACGTATTCCGGCGGGATGCTGACTGTCACAACGAACTCCGGTACGGTTGGTGTCGTTCCACTATGGGGAACGAAGTCGAACCCCATGCCGCTCTCAGGCTCGTTCACCTGGACTGGAAGTACGATTCGGCTGGAATGTGAACTTGCCTGCAGCTTCCCGTTCACGGATCCGGTCACGGGAATCTCGGGACAGTTGGACTTGCCCCTCTCGATCAGCGCGTTCATTCCGGGCACCTCTCCCAGCTACTATTGCTACAGCACGGCGAACTCGACCGGGCTGCCTTCCCTTCTCGTATTGACGGGCGGGACGAGCCTGGGCCTTTCGTTACCCACCCTCGTCGTCGAACGAGCACCGAGCAACACCTTCGGCGTGATCTTCTACGGACCGAACCAGACGATCCTGCCTTTCGGCAACGGCATCCGTTGTGTGGCCGGACCGATTCAGCGCCTTGCTCCCGTCATAACGGGACCGGATGGAACGTTGACTCAATTGATCAACAACAGCGTCTTGCCGGCGTCCATGCCCGCAGTCCCAGCCGAGTGGTTGAACTTCCAATTCTGGCATCGTGATGTCGCCGCGGGCGGGGCCATGTTCAACACATCGAATGGGGTAAACATTGGGTTCCTACCTTGAAGACCGTTAAGGACAACCTCGACACGGCAAACTCCATGTCTAAGCTTCTGGTTGAGAAGAACGCTTGGGCTACGCTTCCGGTGTTCGCCCATTGGTAGGTGGGCTGTTTAGTCATCTAAGGGATGGTGCCTGGCACCATCCATCGGAAGATAGCCCGGGGATCAAAGTCCCCAAACAACCCGCCATGCGTTTGTGAAGTTGAATCCAGCCCCAGAGCATGGGTTTGCCTGGTCCCGGTACCAAAACGTATAGTTCGCGCTCGCACCGGGTCCATAGCTATCAAATCCAAAGCTCTGCCCAGAGAAGTCTGAGTAGGTGGTCTCTCCAGCGCTACCCGTCACTTGCAAGTGGGAGCGCGCACTTTGCCCGGTAGTGCAAAGCAGGCCATCCCCCATCGGAACTCCGAAGCCATTGGCGTGTTGCAGGTTGCCGGGAACGAGCAGGCCAACCTTGTCTGCAGGCGCACCCGTGATAGTCAGCGTGAAAGTATCATTGCTAACCAGCGCCTGAGCGGCGGCTGTTAGGAGCGCGCCGGTACCCGTCGAGTTGATGCAACCTTCGCCTGGATTGCCGCTCGCACCGCAGGGACAGGGAGCTCCAAAACCGTCGCCGAAGCAGTAGGGAGCGCCGAAGGAAGTTTGGAAGATGTAGGCGCGACCGGCGGAACTGGTACTGCTTACGTCGGAGCAGGGGGGGCCAGCGAGTAGCAAGCCTCCGCTCATGGCAATGGCTTGACCAAAGGTATCAGTCGGAGAAAGGTCGCTCGGCACGATCTTCGCAATCTGCTGGCCCGTTATCGTGCTGAAGATGTAGGCGGAACCGGACCCTGATCCAATATGATCGTCTTCTGAAGCGGCGATAAAAGCGACTTCGCCACTGATGGCAACCGAGTAACCAAAAAACTGCCCGGGCGCGGCGTCCGTGGGCAGCAGCTTGGCCATTTATTCGCCTGTCCCTCATCAAATAGGTATGCAGAACCGGAGTGGATACTATCGTCCCAATCTCCGAAGGCCCCAATCAGCGCAATCCCGTTGTCGATTGCAACCGAATGACCAAAAAGGTCGTTAGCCTCGCCGTCGCAGGCAGTAGCTTGGCTAACTGTTGGCCGGTTGAGACATCGAAGAGGTAAGCCGCACCCGCACTGCTCCCGTTCTCAGCATCCCAACGAGCCCCCACGATAGCTACTCTGTCATTGATGGCGACTGAGAGACCGTAGAGGTCATTAGCTCCGCCACCGTCCGGTAACAGTTTGAAAAGTTGCTGCCCAGTAGTCGCGCTGAACAAGTAGGCCGATCCAGAACCGATCCCGTTGTCACCGTCTGTCGGCGAACCAATGACTACAACGGATTAGTTGATTGCAACAGACCACCCGAAGAAATCCTCAGCGACAAGATCGCTGGCAACGAGCTTCGCAACCTGTTGTGCCGATGATGGATCGAAGAGATAGGCAGACCCCGAATACTCCGCGCTCGTCTGGTCATCGAAAGGTGAGCCGACAACGACGGTGTTTCCCTCAATGGCAACTGAGTTTCCAAATAGATCGAAAAAGACTCCATCGTCGGGCTCGATCTTTGAGAGCTCTAGCCCTGTAGTCGTGTCGAAGATATAGGCCGCGCCTGAAAGTTGCTCGACGCCGTTAGCGTTGGATCCGATCACAGCGAACGCGCCATCGATGGCGACTACCCCTCCGAAGCGATCATTCACCTGGCCATCGCTAGCGAACAGACTGAATGTCTCCGTTTCTTGTGAGGGAAATGAAGAGCCGAGTGCCGGCGCAAGTGAGATAGAGAGAAGAGCTGAGAGCGTTCTCCTCGGTTTCCTTTTTGATGAGTAGGACAAGGAGGTGATCCGAGAATACGCTCACGGATTTCTGAACTGTCGGACACAGGCTAGCACATCTACATTGAGCTGGGCGTTGGTGCACTTGCCGACCTGGTTCAGAACATTCCCTCCATTAGCGAACTCAGCGTACGACGGCGACCGTTTATGGTCCTCCGCGGTATAGTCTCCTTGTGTTGACCTTGCGCCCGATCACGACTTCAGCCTTACGCGTAAAAAAGCTTGTGGCGTGCCGACGACAAGCAAGGCCCTCTTCACGGCGCGAGAGCTCTAATCCTCGGCGGCTTGCTGCTTCGCCCGCCAGAACTCGGCCTGCAATTCATCGCCCTTGGCCTCGTACCCCTCGACCATTCGCCGCAGGAACGTCTTGGTGTTCGAGTGCTTTGCTCCCAGGACGCGCAAGTGCGTCTCGTAGTATTCGATTCCGCGCGCCTCCACTTCGTCCCAGCGCTCGAGCTGGATCGCAACCTTCATGGCATCGCGCATCGATCCAACTGTCAACGGATCCTCTGACCCGAGGGCCTCTAAGCGAATGCGCAGGATTTCACCCATACATTCTGCGGCGCGCTCATACTCCTCGTTAGTAAAGAGTTCGCGGGCGAGGCTCGCAAGCTCTTCGGCCACGTTCGCGTAGTCGAAGCCCAGGCCGTCGAAGGTGCGCTCCAGCAGCTCTTCGCGGACAGCTCTGGCACCTTCCAAGTCTCCCATATTTCCGAGCACGACTGAGAGATTGACCAACGTGCGGGTGATCGCGGGATGTTCGTTGCCCAGCCCCCGCCGGCGCCCCTCGAGGACCTGTTCGAGGATCTCCACAGCAGCGTCATAAGCCCCCTGCGCGTAAAAGACATTGGCGAGATTCTCAAGACGCAGGATGGTCAACGGGTGATCCTCGCCGTGGAGGGCCTTCGACCCCTCGTAGGTCTTCCACCCCCACGTCTCCGCATCCTCCAGCTGATTTGTCTGGAGGTAGAACATCGCCATGTTCCCGAAGATGGTCAGCGTTTGTTCGCTTTGCTCTCCCACCTCGCTGCGGAGTCCCTCGAGGGCTTCTAGATAGTACGGTTCGGCCTCGTCGAAACGTCCCTGGTTCATCAGGATCGCGCCCAACGTATTCAGCGAAACCAAGGTGGAAAGATGAAGGTCGCCGCGCGTCCTGCGCTGAATCTCGATGACCGCGCGGTAGGCTTTTTCGGCCTCTTCTAAACGGCCCTGTTGGCGGTAGAGCAGAGCCAGCTTGGACCGATACGTTACGAAATTCGGGTGCTCGTCACCGAACACGAGACGAGCCGTTTCCAGGCCTTCATCGAACAGGTCCTCCGCTTCCTCGAAGCGTCCCATGTCCATGTAGAGCTCCCCGATGTTGGTGATGATGTTCAATGTCTCGGGATGATTGTCACCGTCAATGCGCCGGCGCAGCTCCAGGGCTTTGCGAAGCTGCTCTTCGGCCTTGTCGAAGCGACCTGCCGCCTTGTAAGCGAGTCCCAGCCGGTTGAGCGCTCGAAGCGCGAGCTCATGATCCTCTCCAAGCGTGCGGCATGCCGTATCGAGGGTAGCTCGAGCAAGCGCCTCGGCCTCGTCGAACTTGCTACGCTGCTCGAGTACGTTGCTCAGCAACAAACAACTACCGAGCACATCGATATGATCTGTTCCCAGCAGGCGCTGTTGGCGCTCGAGCGTCTCGCGCAAAAGCTCTTCGGACTCCTCGAGTCGCGACTGGTTGGCCCACATACCTGCGATCTCGGCGGACAATCGCAGTACATCGGGATCTTCCTCTCCGTCGAGGTCACTCTTGATCTCCTCGGCCAAACTCAACAGCTCCGCAGCCCGACGGTAGAGTCCAAGACCGCTGTAGACCTCCCCCATCGTTGCCGCCAGCGTCGCTCGAATTTCGGGTTGGTCGGCCAGCTCGCGGTCGATTCGCTCTGCCCCGCGATCCAGGATCTCGCGCGCGGTCACGGTCTCGCCTCGCGCCTGACTCGGGTCCGAGACTTCGAACATCTCGATCATGAAGCTCAGCGCTTGTCGCGAAGTCTCGGCCTGCCTGATCGCCAGTGCCTCGGAGATGAGTGTGCGGGAGTAGAGCAGGCCCAATCCAATGGTGGCGATAACGAGCGTCAGGGCCACCATCGTTGCCGAACCGACAGTCAGCCGGTTGCGGCGTACAAACTTTCCTACGCGGTATTTCGTGCTGGGCGGCGAGGCAAGGACGGGTTCGTTGGCCAGATGGCGCCCGATGTCCTCTGATAGTTCTACGGCGGTTGCGTAGCGACGCTCGCGGTCCTTCTCGAGCGCCTTCATCACGATCCAGTCGAGGTCGCCGCGCAGCGAGCGAGTGAAGGTGCCTCTCTGTTCTCCGTGCTTGCGGGCGATAAGCTCCAGGGCCTCGCCCAAATCGCTCGCGCGCGTCGAGGGCTTGGGCGGAGTCTCGTCGTGGATCTGCCGAAGCAGCTTGCCCAAGTCGTTCAGGCCCCCGGTCTCTCGCCCGAAGGGCGGCGCGCCGGTCAGAAGCTCGTACAGCACAACGCCAAGCGAGTACACGTCTGCACGTGTGTCGACGTCCAGACCCGAAGCCTGCTCCGGCGGCATGTACTCGGGAGTGCCCATGACTTGGAAGGCTTCGGTCGCGAGGCTAGAATCAGTCAAAGGCTTCTCCATTGCCTTCGCGATTCCAAAGTCGATCACCTTCGGCTGCGCCACGCCGTCGACCATCGTGACCAGGATATTGGACGGTTTCAGGTCGCGGTGCAGAATCCCCTTCTGATGCGCGTGCTGCACAGCCAGACAGACTTGGCGAAAGAGCGCGAGTCGCTGCACCGTGGGCATGCCTTCGTTGTCGCAAAACTCTGTGATCGGCGAACCATGCACGAGTTCCATCACGAAGTACGGTCGCCCCGTCTCCGTCACGCCGGCGTCGTAGACCTTCGCAATCGAAGGGTGGTCCATCAACGCCAGGGCCTGCCGCTCGGCCTCGAAGCGTGCAACGACCTGGCGCGTGTCCATGCCGAGCTTGATGACCTTCAGCGCAACGTCGCGCTGGACCGGCTCCTCCTGCCTCGCCCGCCAGACAGTCCCCATCCCTCCTTCGCCAATCTCCTCGACCAGCACATAGTGATCGATCACATCATCGCGTTGCTCTCCCGCGGACGATGCTCTGGCACCCTCGGTAAGTTCCTCATCGGGATGGATTGCATTGATGTCGTTCATGGTCTCAAGCTTGGTGCTTCCTTAATTCTCTGTGACTACTCGACGCGTTGATCAACTTTGGCAACGAAGATGTCCCCCAACGGCAGCTTGCCGGAGGCGAAACTCGCCTGTACCGCAAGCGCCAGTGAACCTGGTTCGGTATCGCGTGCAAACCACCCCGATTCACCTGCCCGCGACACTCTGCCCCACGTAAAGGGAGTGCCGCGGACCAGTACCATCACGGGGAAAGGCGGGGCGCACCTTACCAACGGCGGACTCGCTGGGGTACTCCACGCGCTCGAGGAATAAGCCGGAGGCCGGCGCGGTTGACTTTGCCGGCAACTCAAGGGGCGTAGCGGGCTCGGCCACAAGTAGAGCCAGATCTTGGGGCGACAGCCGCCCGGTCCCGACCTGAACCAAGGAGCCCACCAAGCGCCGCACCATCTTCCACAGGAAGTGCGACGCGGAGATTCGCACGAGCAGCAGTTCGCCGGCCTCAACCACCTGCACGTCATCAACGACCACAATGGTGTTGGGCTGTGCTTTGGGTTTCTCGCAGAACCTACTGAAATCCTTGCGCCCGACGAAGCACTGCGCAGCGCTTGCCATTGCGGAAGCATCGAGCTCTTCACTCACGGACCAGACGAAGCGCCTAGAGAAAGCCGTCCGGCGGCGCATGATCTGATAGAGGTAGCTGCGCCTGACCGCGTCATGGCGGGCGTGAAAACCGTCGGCCGCGCGCACGAGGCTGGATACGTGAATTCCGTTAGGCAGGGCCTCGTTGAGGCCGAGAAGAAGTGGCTCCGGGTCGACCTCGTCGGAGAGTCTCAGGTAAGCGACCTGGCCCAACGCGTGCACACCGGCATCGGTACGCCCGGAGCCTCCCAGTTCGCGCACCTTACCGCCCGCTGCATGGATCGCCCGCGATAGCTCGCCGGCTACACTGCGCGCGTTCTGTTGGATTTGCCAGCCATGGAAACCTGTACCGTCGTACTCCACGTCTAACCTATAAGTTGCCCCACCGTCGGCCGGCCTACGGCTATCCCGGCGGCCAAGTGAGGTCCCTTGCGGCTCTCCAGGTTTCAATCTTCCGCCATTGCTGTCCTTCATAGCCGGTAGTCTATCACGCGAGAGACCCCGAGCCAGGTTGCGGAGTTGTGTGCAAATCGAAACGGCTTAACAGCCTTCACTCCCCTTGCCAATTTGGATGCTTGCTTCCTTCGCTGTTTCTACGCTGCGCATTTCTCGATTTCCATCGATCCGTGATGCGCCTATTGCAAGGGTCCCACCCGCGTAAAGCCAGGCGCGGTCCGAGCAATGAAGATTTCCAGAAACCTTACTTTATTGGACACCAGCGGATAAGAGCAGTCTCTAGGCGCCAACGCCCTAACGATCGAGGCCGATCGCTACTAGGGCAATCGGCCTCGAAGATTAGATCTGCGTTGCCGTCTACGCAGGGTAGACGGATCCATCCTGATTACGGCCCGACTGTGAATTGCACAGCATCGGACGACGAAACGTTGTTCGGCTGAGCGAAACCGCTGTCGCGAGCCCAGAATTGCGCGACCACAACCGTGCTGGGAACGGTTAGGAAACTGGCAGGGTTACCGCCG
>JBLIOI010000060.1:0-28239 GCA_047639675.1 Planctomycetota bacterium
ACGCCTACAAAGCAACTTCCTATGGAGCAAAATGGGGTAGAGATACGTCCTAGGGGCACTTAGGAGTGTTCAGAACCTGAAACACACTTGGGTTGGCTTGGAGGAGCTGTTGGGTGCCAGAAATGGCACATAACCACCTATCATAACTAGACTTACCGACAAAACTGAGACGCGATAAGCACTTGGCCCGGCGCTTGCTCCAGTCAGGGTGTCGGCAGGCACGGCTGACACACACCGCGACTCGAAACCACCAAGGACGGCTTCTCATGGATAACTACAACAACGACAGCGACTTCTACGGCGACCGCAAGTTCTGCGACCAATGCTCGAAGTACGTCAGCTATCTCATGAGCGTTGACTGCTCCTTCTGCGTCGAATGCGGCGCCAAGGTCCACCTCTTCTCGAAGACGGACTGGAAGAGCTTCAACGAATCGCTCCAAGAGCGTCGTCCCAAAGGCGGCCGTCCCCGCCAAAACAAAGGAAAAGAGTCGGCATAGTCCGGCACCCTGGGAAGCGGGCTCTTTACTCGGTCCAACTCTCGGGAACTTCTTCTCCTCCGGTTCATCCCCGCGGATCCTCGGCAGCGGCGTTCACTCCGCCAATGCCAACGAGCCCACGACCCAATCCTTGGGGGTCGTGGGCTCGCTCTTTTGGGCTGGAAGTTAGCGCGGCTGCTTTGCGCGCAAACGACCGATCTGTGCGTCCGCATCGCTCTGGCGAATGCGATCGCGATTCTTTGCGTAGAACTGGGCCAAGCGTTCCCACGCAACGAGATTGTCGCCAGCAACGGCGGATAGATTCTCCGCCATCTTCGCTGCGAGAGCTGGATCACCGACTTCGACGGCCAGGTTCAATTGCTCGATCGGAATCGAAATGCGCCCCGGTTCCTGTTCACGCCAACGGTTCAACCAGCGGCCAACGGCCATCAAGTTGCCTGCTTGGCGATTGAGACCGACCAGCCGCGCATAGACATCGGGTTGGCGCGGGTTGTAGAGCAAGCGCGCTTCGGCGGCGCGCACTTCTTGGTCAATCTGGCTTAGAACTCGAAAACGCGCTTGGGCGGCTTCGGCTTCTTCGTCTTGCTCCAGATCGAAGTAGATCTGACTCAACAAGAACCACGGACGCGGTTGATAGGGATCGAGATCGCGGGCCAGAACGCCAGATTCTCGCGCCTCTTCGACGCGCTCTTCATCGAATAGGATCTGTGCGATCCAGGTGGCGGCATTGGCGTGGCTGGGGTCGAGCTCCATTAAACGGTTCAGCTCTTTGAGTGCGCGCTCGGCCTCTCCGGTACGCATCCATGCCAAGGCGTAGCCGCGAATGGCCTCGACACTTTCGGGATCGATGGCGAGCACCTTCTCATAGTGCGCGCGCGCGCCGTCGTAATCACCGAGGGTGTAGTAACAGTGACCTAGAGCGCGCGTGTCGCCGACGTTTGCCGGGGCTACAGTTAGGTAGCGCTCAAAGGCCACGATCGCATCGCCGTAGCGCCTTAAGCGGAAGTAAATCACTCCGCTTTGGTGCAAGGCAGAAGGATAATCAGGAGAGACTTCGAGTAACTCGAAGAGTGCCTGGAGCGATGCAGGTAAGTCGCCCATCTTATAGGCTCCAACTGCACGCTGAAAGTAGGGCATGAGCTCGTCAGACGGTACCTGGTCGTGACTCCACCCCTTCCAAGTTCCCTGTGCCGCCTGCTTCCACTCGGTCGGCTGTCGATCAAGGATTTGCGGAGCGGAGCCCTGCGCGAAGGCACTAGTAGGCATGCACGCCGCAGCAATCAAGAAGAGTGCCGCTATTCGCCGAAGACTCATTGGGCCGGTTCCTCGATACGTAGGAGCTGATTCGCATCAACGTCTTTTAGGGTCTGCGTGCGGCCGGATGGCCAATGCACTTGGATTTCATCGACCTTGGCGGTCGCTCCCAATCCAAAGTGCAAGCGGTTCGAGCAACCAGCTTGGTAGCCAAAGGTCGAACGAACTTCGGCGACTCTGCGTTTCTCGCCAGTCACCAGCGTTACGCGCGCTCCTATTCCGGCGCGGTTCGATTCCTTTCCAACAAGCTCGATACCAAGCCAATGATGAGCCGCATCGTGAGCAGCGCGGTTCTCGTAGTAGCGCACCGCATCACCCGATTGGATCACGACGAGATCCAAGTCGCCATCCTCGTCAAAGTCGCCGTGCACCATGGCGCGCGAAACTCGATCCGCGCCTCCGTCCAAGGCCTGTTCACTGAACTTGGCGTCGGCTGATCCAAGGAACAGTTGATCGGCTTGGGCATAAGTCGTGTCGGTTCCGGCGCTGTCCGCTTGGGGGTAAACGTGTCCGTTGACCACCACTAAATCGATCATGCCGTCCAGGTTGTAGTCCGCGAGGCCCGTCCCCCAACCCAAACGCTGAATGCTTGGTCCTCCGAGGCGCGCGACGTCGGCTTTCTCGCGAAAGCCCGTCTTGCGCGACGACCTGTAGAAGGAATTGCGTTCGCCGGAGAAATTGGTGACGAAAAGGTCGCTGCGCCCGTCACCGTCGACGTCTGCGCAAGCGATTCCCATGCCTGCTTGCTCCTTGCCGTTGGCGTCGTGACTCACTCCGCGCCGTGAACCGACTTCGACGAAGGTGCCGTCTCCTTGGTTGTCCCAAAGATGATTGGGAGTCGAGTCGTTCGAGATGTAAATGTCCGTATCGCCGTCGTTGTCGTAGTCGAGGGTCATGATTCCGAGACCAAAGCCTGCTTCGTCAGGACGGAACCCGGCTTCTTGACTGACATCGGTGAATGTGCCATCACCGTTGCCTTTGAACAACTGATCATGGACAGGGATCATGCCCTCGGGCCCACACATCACATCGTGTCCCTTCCAGGTGCAACCATCGCCGGGCCCGGCGGCGGAATCCAAACGGAAGGACAAGTAGTTGACAACGGCAAGGTCGAGGTTGCCATCCGCGTTGTAGTCGAGGAAGGCGCAGCTGGTGCTCCAGCGCTCGCCCTTCAGCCCCGAGAGCTTGAACCCGTCGCCAGCTTCAGGGATGCCGCGGCTCGCATCCCAAAAGCCCCTACCCCCTTCATTGATGTAGAGCCGATTCGCGCCCCACTCTGTCAGGAATAAATCGATGTCGCCGTCTCCGTCAACATCACCGGCCGAGCCGCCCATGGCCCAAACACCGCCGGGCAATTCCCAACCCTCTCCCCCGGGCGCGAAGTTGCCGTTGCCATCGCCAAGCAACACGCGTGACGGAAGAGCAGGCTTCTCCTCGCGCACACGCTCAACTGTGGAGCCATTGACCACAACGAGGTCTAGGTGGCCATCCATGTTGAAGTCGGCGACGATGAGCCCGCCACCATTGACCTCGAGGATGAAGTTCTTTTCCGAAGAACCGCAGACCGTGGTGACAGTCTCCTCGCCAGCCTTGAGGTCGCGGCCAAGGAATAGGGAGTCTTCCGGTTGCAGAACCAGGAGCAGCAGGAACAGAGGGTGCATCAGAGATGTGGGCAATTGATCGGAACGTGACGGCGGGTCATCAACTTTAGCTTACAGCCGGGCAACTTTCGCCCTGCTATGATGCTTGTCTGACGCAGAGGGTACGTTTCATCTGCGTCAGGACTCTTAGGAAACTCAAGCCATCCGCTTTGACCATGCTCGATCGTCTACTCGCTACGGTTTTGTTTGTGTTCGCGCTCGCCATCATTGCACCTCCGAGCTCCGCCTATTCGAGCCCCCAGACGGCCGAAGAGGACCTGGAGGCTGCATACCGCAGCAATCTGGAACGGCGTATCGGACGCCACCCCTACTTCAAGAAGATCGGTGCACTCGACTGGGTTTGGGACTACGACGACTTCGTGATCCTGGTTCAAAAGCCCCAGGTGGTGGAACCCGGCTACGTGGCCAAGGTCGCGAAGTTCGCCAGCGCCCAATCCCAGGCGATGAATGGAGAGTTCTCTGCTGGCCTGGCTGAAAAGTATGGCATTCGACTGCGAGTGAGTTCGCCGCGCATGATGATCGTGGTGCTCGCCACCCAAGCGGACTTCAACAATTACTTCAGTCTGATCCTCGGAGCCAAGCCGGGTGGAAGTACGTCGTACTACAGCGAGAGTGACCGCTTGCTGCTCCTGCGCCAAACGCCCTTTCAAAAGAACGGCGCCCCGCAAGGCGACTTCCGAGTGCTCGAGCTGCAAACACGCGCCAGTCAGATCTTACATGCCTACAGTTCGAGCAGCTTGGCGTTGCCCGGACCCTATTGGCTCCAGCAAGGTTTAGTCCAAGAGATCATGGGAGGCAACGAGCGCGAGCGCGCAAAGAAGAGCGCCGGTCGAGCTGCCGATTGGAACTTCCACAAGCTTTGCAGCGACATCCAGAACAAGGACGCACGCGGAATCAAGTTCTTGCCTCTGATGTCTTTACTCACGCAAACAGGCTTCGGTTCCGTCGGCGTGGAGTCCACCAAGTTAGCGACAGCAGCCGGATTGAAGCCTCTGCATCCTTGGTACGCGAACCAGTCCTTCAACGCCTTCGCCGGAGCGTTCTATCACTACTTGAGCTTCGAGGCAGGCGACGAATTAGGCGCCAAGATGAGTGCCTTCACGGAAGCGTCGATGAAGGGGAAATTGCAAACGAACCCATTCAAGAAGCACTTTGCAGATGTGAACTGGCTCGCCGTCGAAAAGGACTTCTGGAAGTACATTTGGAGAACGCACAGCGCACAATCGGCTGGTGAGAAGATCAAGGCTGGCGAGTTCCTCACCTTCCTAGGCGAACGCGCGGGCAAAGAAAAAGGCGCCTTGGCCACTGAGGGAAGCGTTGAACCTAGCGATCTATTGGAGTTCCTGCAAAGCGTAGACGAACGGCTAGCTCTCGCTATCGCAGCAGCCAACACCGGCGACTCTGCCCGGGCCGAGGCACTGCTCTCCGAGGCGCTTGCGCGCACGGAACTCGACGCCGGGGACAAGAGCCGCCTAGAACTGGAACTCTTCCGAGTGCGAACCTGGACTGCCTTGCGGGACAAGTACATCCAAGAACTCGTATCTTCAGGCAAGAAGCTCAATGTTGAAGTCGGCCCCAAGCGACTCTTGGCTGTCGTCACGAAGTACGAAGAAGGCACGCTGACTCTGGCCAAGAACGCACGCAATATAGAGACCCTAGAGGTGAAGGATATCGAGCCTGCCCAACTCGCGCGCAAGATGTCGGAGAAGCGCTCAGGATTCACTGCAGATTGGTCTGTCGCCTATCCACTAGTGATCGATAGGGAAGTCGATGCGGCTCACTGGCTTAAGGGCGACGCCCCCGAACTCGAGAAGCTGGCGCGTGATAACTCATCGGACTACCCCGCGCGATGCGCATCCGTCAGCGCCGCCATGGCGGTCCTTATCCTCGTCCAAGAAGTCTCCAGCGAGCTGAGCCAGGACGAGCGTGGGAAGCTCTCCGCTCAGCGCTTGCAACAGGTCAATGTGTGTTGGGCTCAGCACAAGAAGGCAGCCTTCGTCGAACGCATCAAGCCGAGCTTGCAGGCCCTGGCACAAATTGAACTGGGCGTGCAGTTCGATCACTTGGAACTAGCCGATCAACTCGCCGGCAAGGTAGAAACGCTCAACGACGGTCGCATTCGCATCCGTTACGATTTGAGCAGTGCAAGCCAACTAAAAGACTGGCCCTTGGACCCCGCACCGAGATTTCACGAGGGTTGGGGCGACTGTAAACTCAGCCCCTCGATGGAAATCAACCAGGGCATACTCATCGCGCGTGGCCCAGTTTCGCGCAGTCACGTATTGGCCTTTGAAGGTCCCCATTCTCTGGTTTGGCGGGAAAAGGTCATTCTAGGTGACCGCCTAGATCCCAACAAGACTTTGGCCTATCGCGTTGGGCTTTGCAGCCTCCCCGATGGCTCTATTGCCGGCGCCGTCAACTCACTCAACTTTGAAATCCGAGATGTCGAATCTAATGAATTCCTCCAAACGAAGGCGCCGGAGAATAACTCGCGCTTCGACACAAGCTACGTCAATGAATTGGTTCACGACGGCAGTTCCACCCTCACCTTGCGCCGCAACAGCGAAGACGTCCATAACGTAAGAGTGGGTGCCCGCCTAAGCGGGCACCCACAATTTTGGTTCCATACGGACTATGCCGTTGAGATCGACGAGATCGAAGTCGTTGGCAAGGTCACAGAAGCTTCCCTACGCGGCTTGCGTCAGCTTTGGGTGACTGAACGCGTAACCGCGATGGGGCTTTCGGGAAACTAGTTCCAGGTGATCTCCAACGCGTTCGACGTGTTGAAGCCGTTGCCGCAAGGGCCGGCGGCCGGGTCGCGGTACCAGTACTGGTAGTTCTGGGTCTGGCCTGCGCTGACGCCGCCTTTGACCGAGATCACGATCGAGCTCGTCGCCGTGCCGCTGCCGTCAGTCGGGGCAACCTGAAGACGAACGATGCTGCCACCGGCACAAAGCAGGCCGTCACCGAAGCTGACGCCAAGGGCGCCACCAACTTGAGTAGCGCCTTGGAAGAACAAGCCGGAGTTGCCCGTCGGGCATCCGCTAGCGCTCAAGACCAGCGTGTCGGAGGCAACCGTGGGGTTACCAGAAGCGCTGATCGTTGCACCGCCAGCGCTGACGCTGTTGTTGCAGCCACTACCAGCGGAACCGGTGTTACCACAGGGGCAAGGGGTGCCGCCGCCGTCACCGAAGCAGTAAGGGATTCCAACAGAAGCGGGATGGCCAGAGGCCATGACGTTCGTAACACTGACGTTGTCGGCCCAGTCAGTGAACTCCAATTCATAAACCAAAGCAGCACCAGCGGCCGAAGCGTCGCCGGTCATGCCGAAGCGGTAAACGCCACCACCTGAGTAGGTGCTATCAACCGAATCAGCGCTGCCGCTGACGGTGACGGTTCCGACGAACAAACCGAGGAGGCTCGTGTAGGTGTAGACACCCGGACGAACGTAGGCAACCTCAAAGAGTTGGCCATTTGCCAAGGTGCCAGAGTCGTAAGCCCACGGTGCCGTCGAGCTGGTCACAGTCTGATCCGAACCCGAAGCGTTTGCGAAGACCACCGAGCCACCAGCTGAGATGTTGATGTTCGACGGACTGAAGCTACCCGCGTTGATCGTCACGTTGGCCGGAACGGAGTTGGCGACAACGAAGTGCGCCGTCGCAGAAACGTAGTTGACGCCGTCGTCCATGACTGCGTCTTGTGCTTTTCCGAGTGCGACCCAGGGACCGAAGTCACTGGTCAGGTCGCCGACTTGTTGCACAGCCCTGATCTCAGGTGCACGCGTGTCGACCGGTCCGTTGTTGACGTAGACCTTGTTGACCCAATTGCCCGAGTTGCTCTCGCCTTGAGCAGTGATGAAGTCGTAGCGACCATCGTTGTTCAAGTCGGCAAAGGTGCAGTCCAGAGTCGAGTCGCCAACGGTCTGCATTTCGCCGTGGTCAGCGGTGAAGCCGATGTTGCCGTCGTTCTTCCAGATGCGTTCCTTTGTAGCAAGAGAGCCAACGAATGCGTCGAGGTCGCCATCGTTGTCGTAGTCACAAAGAGCGATCTCGTTGTCGTCCTGCTGAACGTTGAGCGGCGTCTGCGTTGTGTAGGAGAGGGTTGTTTCTCCGCTCTCGATCCAATTGTTCTTGACCGCGCCCTCGCGGAATCCTGACATCGAGACCATGAACATGTCGATATCGTTGTCACCGTCAAGGTCACCGAATTCTGCCTCGTAGCTGCTCGAAGATCCGTTGGGGATCGTTGCTGACGAATTCGTGAAGTTGGCATTGCCGTCGTTCAGCATCAGGTAGTGGTTGCCACTAGCATTTGAGCCGCGGCAGTAGCCAACGAAATCCAAGTCGAAGTCATTGTCGACGTCGACAAACTGAACGTCCATCTGAGCCTTCTTCACCGGCGGATTCCAGCCCGCGCCCGTCTTCTCCGTGAAGTTACCCGAGCCATCGTTGATGTAGAGGTTCGGGCGATCGCCGGCGCCACCAAGGAAGCTCGACCCAACATCGTTCAGAATCAGATCCAAGTCGCCGTCGCTATCCAAGTCGCCGAAGCCTGCCCCGGCGGAGCTGAGAACTTCGCTCAAACCGCGCGCGATGCCCTCCTCGTCGTAAAAGCCCGGTTGACCCGCGCCCTTATTGATGTAGAGGAAAGGGCGATCGGTGTTGAATGCGTTGGCGAAGATCGCGTCGACATAACCGTCCCCGTCGATGTCGCCGGTCGCCACACCCTTGGCGTTGGACAGGTGAACTCCAAGACGCGCGACACTCTCGTTGGTGAAGCTCAAGGTGCCGGAGCCAACGAATTGGTTGATCACCAAGGTGTTCTGGCGCTGAGTGCCAGGACCGGTGAAACCTTCGCCTTCCGCGAAGAAGAGGTCGAGATCGCCATCATTGTCCACGTCTGCGGACTCAACCCCTTCCGCCCAACGGGCTGTTCCGGGAATCAATCCGACCTGGTACTGAAACTGCTGGGCCGAAGCTGCTGTGGAAAACAGCGCTACGGAAAGTGCACACTTTGTGAGTGCGCTTGCGTGTGAAATCGACATTCGAAGGGAGTCCTTTTCTAGGCGCGGGGTCGGGAAAAAATGGCGATAGATGTGGCTTCGGGGCCCTGCGCGCCTGCGTCCAAGGTCCCGATTCTTCAGCTGGTGAGGCACACCCCACGGCTGAAGAGTACCCTGCATAATAGGATGAGGTTCGGGGTTCGTGGGGTACAAGAGTCCAAAACACCGCGTGGGCTTCGTAGAGCGGTTATCATCCGGACACGCGCGCTACTTGCCGCGGGCGTCGGCTGATGCAATTCCGCGCACTGCAACCCTCGAAATCCGCCAATCCACGAGATTAATGAGCCCTTCCGCACCCAAGAGCCCCGTTGACGTCCTTGAGACAGTCCAATCCAGATATGCCCAAGGCGCGGCGGAACAAGTTCCGGAGCTGTGCTGTCCCGTCGATTACGACGCCAGCCTGCTCGAGGTTTTACCTCCTGAAATCATAGATCGAGACTACGGCTGCGGCGATCCGAGCCGGTTTGTACGCAATGGCGACACGGTTCTCGACCTGGGCTCGGGGGCCGGAAAAATTTGTTACATGGCAAGCCAGCTAACCGGAGCCGAGGGACGAGTGATCGGCGTGGACGCCACGCCCGAAATGTTGGCTCTTTCACGAGAGTGGGTTGAGCGGATTGGCGAGCGCATCGGCTGGACGAACACGGAGTTTCGCCATGGACTCATTCAAGATCTAGCTCTCGATCGCGACGCATTGGCTGAGTGGCTGGCGAAGAACCCGATCGCGAGCGTTGTTGAGTTGGACGCATTGCGAATAGAAGAAGATCGTCTGCGCCGTGAGTCGCCCCTCATTCCGGACAACTCGATTGACCTAGTGCTTTCGAACTGTGTGCTGAATCTGGTCGACAACTCGTCAAAGGTGCAGCTCTTCAACGAGATCGCACGAGTGATGAAAGCTGGCGGACGATGCGCCATCTCGGACATTGTTTGCGACGAAGATGTACCGCAGGACATGCAGGATGACCCGGAACTATGGTCCGGTTGTATCTCGGGTGCAATGCGGGAAGATCGCTTCTTGCAGGCCTTCAAGGACGCGGGACTGCACGGTGTCCAGGCTGTGGAGTATCAGTCCGAGCCCTGGGCTGTCGTGCGCGGTATTGAATTTCGCTCGATGACTGTTGTCGCGTGGAAGGCGGAGAAGAAACCGGCCCTCGAGCAAAACGACGCGATTCTGTACCGCGGACCCTGGAAGGAAGTGGTCGATGACTTTGGCAACACCCTGCGCCGCGGCGAGCGGACAGCGGTCAGTCGCCGCACAGCGGAACTCCTGGGGAGCGAGCCCTACGCGGATCAACTCGTGGCGATTAAGCCGCTCATGGAAGTACCTGCCGATGAAGTTCAACCCTTCGGCTGTAACCACGAGACACTACGTTCGCCGAGCGAAACCAAGCATGGTGTACAGCGCGCCGACGTTGCGCCAGGAACCTCTTCTTCAAGTTGTTGCTGAGCGGCGATGTAGCGCGCGCTCGACTTGTGGATGCGCGCTTGATGTTACTCTTCACGCCAGAGTTGTGCACAGGCACCAATCAGCCGCTGGATGTGTTGATGGACCTCGCCGCAGAAGTCGACATAGTGCAGGTCCGCATCAAACCGAGCGCTGAAGAGCCGCGCTTGCCGGGCAGCCCTGGCCCGCCGGCGGAAGGTCGTGCGAGCTACGACTGGACCCTACGTATCCTCGAGGCCTTCGCCCCTCTCAGTCACGCGCCTATGGTCTTGGTCGACGATCGTGTTGACGTGGCGCTGGCATTGCAGGCAGCTGGCTGCGCGGGAGTTCACCTAGGTCGCCACGATTTCCCCGTCGACGTGGCGCGCGAGCAACTTGGAGCTGAAGCCTTGATTGGACTCTCGACCCACGACGTTGGCCAGGTCGTGCGAGCCTCGGATAGCGCGGCGGACTACATTGGCTTCGGCCCGATCTTTGCCACAAAGACGAAGGGCTACGCTGCGGGGGTTGCGCCCGAAACGGCCTGGATCGCCGATTCGGGATCATCCCTGCCACTCTTCCCGATCGGCGGGATCAACCTCAGCAACGTACAGCAGCTGGCGCGTGTCGGCCGAGCGGCAGTCAGCTCGGCGCTGCTTTCGAGCAAGACTCCCGCGCAGGACGCACGAGCACTGCGCGAGATGCTAGAGGATTGAGGCGCTACTCGCTCTCCAACCTGGCGGTGATCGGCGTTAGTTCCCCAGCTTTGATCGTCAGCGGAACACCGCAAAGCTTGAAGCCCTCGGAGATCACCCAAAGGGTGTAATTCCCAGGTTCGATCGGTTCCAGGTTCTCGAAGATTTCGCCCGCCAACATGAAATCGCGGCGCTTGCCCATGAAGTCACTCGGATCTTCCATACGCAAGTCGAGGGCAGGTCCGCCGTCCTCGCGATGAACTACGATGGTTGCGCCGGTGCTCTCTGCAAACTGCCTGAGCAAGAGTTCCCAATCTGTTGAACTGAATTCTTCGGGCTTGGTGAGCTCTTTACCGAGGACAAAGCGGTCCGCGTCCAGGCTCAAGCGAAAGCGGCCACCGAAGGTGGACTCGATCGAGCACTCCGTATCCTTGCCCGCTTCGATCACGACGCGCCTATAGATCCGCGCCATGTCGACCACATCTTCACGGCCGGTGTAGTCCTGGAAAGGAAATAGCGCCACCAGGTACTCGCCTTCCGGAATGTCGAGCCATTCGCCATAGAGCGGCTGGGGGAAGGAGCTGTATTCAGAACACTCCACAGTCCGGCCTGTTTCGACGGACAGCAAGTGAAAGGCTTTTGGCTTATCGAAAGAGTCTGGCACTTGCACGTTAACTCTCAAGCGGCCCGTAGGCCGGTCTTCGGGCGCGAATTCGAGCAGATAGCTCTGCGACGCCACCCCAGGAAGAATCCGTAGTTTACCCTCCGTGTGCAGCGTGACGTCCCACTGCCCTTGAGGCGGAAAGGTCGTCGCACGTGCAACATAGTCTCCGGGCTTGACCCAGAACACATTGCGTTCGCTGCCATGAACTTCTTGGGACCGTCCGATTACCGCCGCTCCGCCGCGTTCATTTGGTACCACCGGGAAGATCATTAGCGGACCCAAGCGGCGCTTCGACGACCCCGTTCCACCGACGCCATCGTCAGCAATTGAGATAACCAGACTGCAGAGCTTCGCCCGCAGTTCGATCTCTCCTGCACTCGCTGTGTACCAATCCCGGTTGGGATCTACCCAAGGGTCAGTACCAATCGACGGCGAGTAGATCATGTATTCGCCAGGTGCCAAACCGCCGAGGTAGAAGCTGCCATCGCTGGCGCTATGGGTTTCCAGGTATTGGAAGCCCTTGCCACGAATGTAGTGCGAGGAGTCCAGCATCGGCGCGAACAATGGCAAGGACTCGAGCTCAAAGTGATCGCTGCCGCCAAAAACTTCTTGGTGCAAGATGTTGCGTGAGAAGGCTACAACCAAAACCTCGGGAAGCGGCTCGCCACTGGCGTCAAGCAAGCGCCCCTTCAATACCCCGTGCCCCGCCAAACGCAATTTCGGAGCCTTGGTCGAACCCCGCGCGCGCATCAAGGCGACATCGATCGAGTCCGCGCCCATCTCTTCCTGCCACGCGTAGACAGTCCACGGCCCACGACTTGAGAGCTCGACCTCATAGGCACCCTTCGCGTCGGACTGAACTTCTGCAACCACCCCGCCGTCATCCGCTCCCCCCAAGGGAACGATGCGTACCCGAGCAGCTTCGATCGGATCTCCCCACGGATCGCCAACCGTGCCGCGCAGGACAAAGGTCGTTTGCTCTGCAGGCGCAGGCTTGGTCGGAGCCGACTCTTCTTTGGGAGCCTCCACAACTGATTCCGCGGGCTGCGTGGGAGTGACGGGAACGCCTTCCTCGCTCCCAGAACAGCTGCTAGCCAAGACAATGAGGAGGGAAGTAAGCGGGGTGATGATTCGTCGCATGTGGAGAACTTAGCGCAGGTACGCTCTAGCGCAACAGCAACATTGCGTCTCCATAGCTGTAGAAGCGCAGCTTTTCATCAATCGCACCTTTGTACAGCTCAAACATTCGTTCCCGGCCCACGAACGCTGACACGAGCATCAACAGGGTGCTCTTGGGCAGATGGAAATTTGTCAGGAGCCCGTCCACGTTTCGGAATTTGTAGCCGGGACGAATGAAAATCTCCGTTCGGCCGCTACCGGGGTGCAAGTTGCCCAACTCATCGCTGCAGGACTCCAGTACGCGCACACTGGTTGTTCCGACGGCGATGACGCGACCGCCACGCGCGCGGCAGGCTTGAATGTCGCAAACCGTATCCACGCTCAGGCTGTACCGCTCGGAATGCATGATGTGATCATCAACCTCGTCGGCGCTGACCGGGAGAAAAGTCCCCAGGCCCACGTGCAGCGTAACGGTCGTCGATTCGATCCCCTTGGCGGCGAGGGCACCCAATAAATTCGATGTGAAGTGCAAGCCCGCTGTGGGCGCGGCTACGGCACCGCGTTCGCAGGCGTAAATCGTTTGGTAGCGTTCTAGGTCCGTCGTTTCTTGATCGCGCTCGATGTACGGCGGCAAGGGCAACCGACCGTGCTCCTCGAGCAAGTCTTCGACACTCGTATTAGAACCGTCTGCGGCTTCCAACTTCACTTCCCAAAGCGGCGAGGGGCTGCCGTCTTCTTCGAGGCAGCGCTGAATCATACGTACGCGCAAGGCGCCATCCGCAGCAGCAACGATTTCGCCTGGTTTCAACTTCTTCGCAGGTCGCGCCATTGCCTTCCAATGACCCGCGCTTGTCGGCTCTACAAATAGAAACTCAACGGCACCGCCAGTCGACCGTTTACCAAAAATGCGCGCGGGTAAGACCCGCGTGTCATTCATGACCAGCAAGTCGCCGGCGTCTAAGTATTCCGCGAGCCCGGCGACCGTGTCGAAAACTGTTTCGTCAGGTGCAACTCGGTGAACCAAGAGTCGCGCGGCATCTCGGGGCTCCGCGGGAAATTGGGCGATGGACTCTGCGGGGAGGTCGTAATTGAAATCAGACAGCTTCACGAAGTGCGCTCGGTCAGTGCACTGCGAAGCATTTCGTAGCACAGGAGTAGGGCGAAAGGTAAAGCGACGAAGGCGCGCACAGTTGGAGATAGCTCCCAAGTGCCGTCCTGCTTCCAACCTTCAAGTATCTGATAGTAACACGGAATCGTGAGTACTAACCAACACCATGAAGCGCGTGGGCGCAAGGCGATGAAGGGTATGATCCAGGTCACATACCAAGGATGCAAAGTGGGCGTCAAAATCAGAAAAGCGCCGAGGAGTATGCCGGTAGATTGCACAGCATCCAGTTTCCGCCGCCAAACTATCGCCGCGACTAGGAACCATGCTCCGGCTAGCAGAATCCGTGTCACACGACGCGCATCGAACAGCCCGCCATCTTGATTGAGGTGCTCTTCAACTAGCTCGGCCAAGTATGGATGCACGAGCCCACTGCTTTGCCAGCGCAAGCCGTACTCCCCCAGCGCGTGGAACAGTCCATCGAATGCGCCCTCCATCCAGAAGAGCGGCACAAAGGCAGCAGCACACAGAATCAGGACCAAGACGCATCGGCGCCAACCGCCTTCCTTGCGGACGGCGAAGGGCAATGCAGCAAGTGGGATGTATTTGACGACGATCGCTCCGGCGAGGAGAGCTGGCCCCAAGCTGGCGCGCACGCGCGCATTGGAAGCGAACAGCGCCAAGGCGGAGATCAAGAGCAAAATTCCGAAGCTGTCAAAGTGGCCCGAACCAGAAAACTCCATCAAGACAAGTGGACACCAAGCCCAGGTGACGCACAGATTGCGCGAGACGCCCAGCGCACCTAGCAAGATACATAAGGGCCATAAGACGAGTAAATCGCAGATGGTGAAGAATGCGCGTAATAGGAAGATGGCGCTGATTCCGAACTGATTCGCTGCGGCAACAACGAGCGCACAGGCAGCTTGAGTCAACGGCGGATAGGCGGCGCTGATATCCGTATTATTCATACGCGCGAACAGCTCCGGACGCCGATCTTTCAACCAGCCAAGCTCCGATGAGTCCGGCGCGTAGGCGTAGGGGCTGACACCTTCAACCACCAACTCAGCTTCCCACGCGTAACGATAGATATCATCTGAGAGATCGGGCCAAGTCGCGAGCCCAACGCTTCGCAAGAGGATCGCGCCCAGAACAATCAGCAGCAAGGAGCCCTTCCCCCCGCGAGCGATTTGCATGGCCAAATACCAAGCAACCCCTGCAACCAAAGTAGAAGCGAGAACGGTAGTTGCGTGCTCCCAAGCTGGAACCCAATAAGCATTGAGTGCCGTAGCCAGCAAGATCACGACGAAGCACGCACCAAAGCGTCTGTCACCGAACAGCACAGCGGTTCGGTTCTCGGAGTCATGAAAGCTCAAGTGGAGGCTCTTTCAGGGACAGAAAGTCACTGACAACCCATTCGACAGATTGAAGCCCGACGCGCCAGCAGGAACGTCGCGGTACCAGAATTGGAAGTACCAGGTCGCACCCGAGGTTAGTTGCCCAGCACCGGAATTCATCGGCGAAGTGTTGTAGTCAAGCGGCTTGTTCAGCTCACCAAAGATGTTGGTCATCTGCGCCGGCGGTAATCTAAAAATGCCGGCACCTCCCGCGCCTACACAACGAAAGCCGTCCCCAAAGGGATTGAATGCCTCGGCGGCTCCGTAGAAAAAGATCCCGAAGGTGCTCGCTGGGGCCCCAACCGCGGTCAACGACAAGTCATTGGAGGCGATGCTCGAGGTTCCGGTGAAGCCTATATCGCAAACCGTTCCCCCTGAGTTGTTCGTAGAGACACAGAAATTGGTGGCAAGCCCGCATGTATCTGAAAAGCGAAAGTCGACGATGATCGCTTTGTGATCCGAGGCTATGGAGCTGATCGAGCTTGGATTGCTGAATCCAGCGAATTCCGCGGGCAAGTTGCCGAGCGGCGTGCTGTTACTGTCGAAAACGCTCTCAACCCCACTGTCGATGATGCTGTCTTGGTGGGCGATGTAGTCGAGCTTGCTTCCGCTTTGAGTGTTGTCGCTACCAGTAAAAAAGCGCACGGCGGAATCCCATGTCATATCCGATCCATCTCGATCGGTTCCATCGCTACCACCAGCGAGTAACGCCTGCGTCATCCAATCCGCGGGGCCCTTGGTGCCATTCGTAATTTCGTCCTCGTTCCAATCGCCGCCGATCACGATCGGTGTGTTCCCGTCGAGAATTTGCGTCGCTGCCGGGCTGTCCGAAATTTTGCCATTGGGGTCGGGAAAGCCCGTGCCTGCGCCGTTGTACCAGTAGTCCAGAATGTAGGCGAGGTTCTGGGCCGCCTTGATTCTCTGGTCGTGATTCGACGTTCCACCACCTGCTTTCAAGTGCATATTCGCCACCACCAAGTCACCGGGGTAGGAACCGTCGGGCAAGTCGATCTCGGCCAATTGAATACCACGAAGCCCGCCATCGCCACCTGTCGAGTACTGGTCAGCGGAGATGAATGGAATGTTGGCGTAGGTCGAACGTGTGTCGCCGTTGAGATCCGTGTAGGGATAACGTGAGACGATCACATTACGATTGAACCCGTCCGAGTCAGAAGTGACATAGATAAAAGGCATATCGAAACCGGGGGCATACTTCGCCACATAAGAAGTCACCGTTCCCCCCAAGTAAGGATCCGTACCGCCCGTCAACAGCAAGTCGATGACATTGGCCAGGATGCTGGGTGAATCCGAAGAGCCACCGGTGCCATTGCCATTGTTATCTCCGCACTCTTGCAGAAGTAGCACGTCAGGTTTGAGCGCTGCGATGGTACGCGCGATGGCGCACCAGTTGTTTTGCCCCTCAACCTTCGGGTTAGTCGAACACAAGCCGTCTTGCACGTTGTAGGTCATGACTCGAACGTCGAGGCCGTCCTCTTTGCCCCACTGGCCGCTGCTAGGATCCCACTGGGCTATTGCCAGCGTGGGAAAGGCTGCGATCAAGAGCAGAGTACGTAATGAAGATTGAATCGGGTTCATGTCTGTAGCTAGCAGCGAGGGAGGGGCTGGGTCTGCGTTCCATCTTAGCCCGAAGGTGGTCTTCGCGCTTGACCAGAATCTGGCTTGCAGCTCACGCAATCCACGAATCGGGCTCCTGCTCCAGATTCGACTCGTTTATGTCCATCTCGGCGATTCGCGCGGTCAGCGTATCCGGGTCCCAACCGAGGTGGATCGAGGCCCGACGCTTGTTGAAAGTGCCGGTTTTCTTGAGCGTCGAGCGCAGGGCTTGCACCACATCGCTACGCCGGGGCCTGCGCGATGGGAGCCTGCTATCGAGGCAAAGTTTGAAGCGACGAGCGATCTCCTGCAGCTCGGCGACCCCTATCTCTGAATCAGGGCACAGAACTACCATTTTGTACACCAAGGCTTCGAGCTCGCGCAAGTTGCCCTTCCACTCCTGGCGCCAGAGGAGCGCAATGGCGTCGCGGTCGAAGTGCGGCACCGCCCGCAGTTCCTCCCGAGCAAAGCGCTTGGCGAAGTGGTACACGAGACCCGGAATTTCGCAGCGCCGATCGCGCAAAGCTGGCATGAAGAGTTGAATGCGATCAAGGCGAGCCGCCAGGTCGGGAAGCAAATCGCCACGTTCAGCGCAGTCAGCGAGAGAGTATTGAATGGTCACAATCAGCGCGCCGGCTTCCGCTTTCTCCTCGGCGGAGCGCAAACCTTCTCCATCAAGGTAGAGCAGTAATTCCTCTTGATGGGTACCGGGCAAGGACTCCAGATGTTCCAGAAAGAGAAAGCCTCCTGGCCGGCGAAGTCGCGCAGCAAACTCGCCCCGCGACTCGGGAAGCAAACTTGCAGAGGCGCAGTTCAGGCTATCAAGCCCTTCTTCCGCGCGACCAGAACTCCACTGAATCCAACGCGCTACAACGTGCTTGCCCGACCCCCCCGGACCGCTCAATACGAGCGGCGCTTTGGATTGCGCGGCAGTCGCGACGTCAGCCGCAAATCTCTGAAACATGGGCGACGTCGCATCGAAGTGCAAGTCGAAGCCAAAGGCCTCCAAGTGCCAGGAACGGAAAAGAGAGAGCTGTATGGACAAGGCGAATTGCGCCGTTAGAGACGAAAGCCGCTCCACTTCTGGAGCACTGAAATCGCGCCGTTTAATCGATTCGATCGCCAAGAATCCAATGACGCAATCGGCGCGCACGAGGGGAATAACGACTCCTGAAGAGCTCAATGCGTGAATCGAGAGCCGCGGATCAGGCTCGAAAAATTGGACGACTCCCATAGTCGCAAGGCAGCGGTCCAGGCCACGCGCGGCACCTGGTGCATCGGTCGCGTTCCCTAACCCTTCCCCAGCGCTGACCACAAAGGACGTAACACCGCACTGATGGATAAAGGCCCACCACCGACGTTGGGACATCCGCGAGCCGAGAGCACCGATCAGATCGCGAAAAGCAGCGCTGGATAGGCTCAGCGTGGGCTCTCTAACCCTCTCTGCTATTCTCGCTCTAGCATCGGGAACTTGCCAGCCCCCGTTCGGGCGCCCGCTTTCGTTCACCCGATCTGAGGTCTCAAGTAAGCGGCCTTCGATGTCCCCGGCTCTGCGCAACACAGGTAGCTGCCAAGACATCGCTATATTCCGCAGTCGAGAGGCATCCGGGACGAGATGGTGCTCCCATTCAAGATGCACCCATCCGACGACTTCGCCGTCATCGTCAAGCAGCGGCGTCAATACAAGTGCTACCGATTGCGGGGAAAGCGCACTAGCCAACTCCCTGCCGTGCACTCGTCGAGGACGTGCCTCGATCACCAGTGCGTGTTCAGGATGGCAACGATCGAGACAAGCTCGACCACGTTTCCGCAGCCAACCGTAGAGTCTTGAACGTAAAGCAGGATCCGCATCAACGTGAAGTGCCTCGAGACAATGCCCGCTACCGAAGGCGAAGATCGCGAGTACCGTCGCCCCAATTTCACCGCGTGCACGTAGCGCACCCGAACGCTGTACGGGATCCCAACTCGACTCCCTAAAATGGTTGAGGTCAGCGGCCTCAACATAGGGGCGCGCCGCAGGCCAGGCTTCTCTCAATTCGAGAAGAGCGCGCGGCTCATCGACCCCGTCTCCGGTAAGGCTCTCCTGGTCAGTCTTCGCCCCGGACAAATCGCCTGCGAAGAGCGCTACCCACATCCTCAATCGCTGCAACCGCGAATCCCTTCGCTTGCCTTCGATGACCACCGACTGCTCCAATGCCCGGCCGGCCTCCCCGACCGCGCCACGGTCCAACAAGCTAGCCACCAAGCCACACTGAAGATCCGCGTGGGTTCGGCTTCCATCACCGGAACTGGGCGTATTCGCAAGCCGCTCGCGATAGGCATGCTCACCCGCGCGCGCTCCGGCACTTACATGCTCTAGTCGCGCGCGCCAGACTTCCAGTTCGTCGTTGTCCCAGTTGAGAAGATAGAGCCCGTCAAGCAGGCGCGCTGCGACCGCCAAGGAACTCTCTCCTGGCTCCGGCACGCCAGGCAAGGCCGTCGTGGTATCGCGGCGCACGGCCAAGATGTCCCAGGCTGCTTGCACGCGCGAGCGCGCAGGCGGCAGGCACATGAAACTTCCTCCAGCATAGATGGCTCGCAAGTGATGAACGAGCAGGTCTTCGATAGCGCCGCCGGCACGCGTGCGAGCTTCTTGGTCGAACTCCAGGCAAACGCTCTCCACAGAAATCTCGTCCTCAGACTCGCGCCTTAGATCATGCGCCAACTCCACCGCTTGTTGGGCGCGCTCCTTTAGCGAGCCGCCCTCGGGGAAGAGCAGCTCCAAGGCCATGGTTGTCTGCCGGCCGAGGGGTGTCTTCATGCGTGGACTCCGAGCGAATCTGAGCGCAAAAGTGCGAGAAGTGCGCGCCGCGCATCACGTGCCAGGGCCGGTGCGGACGGACCACCGGGATAGGTCAAACTCTCGAGCGATTTGCCTTCCAAGACGAAGTGCAAGAACGATCGACGGCAGCGTCGGGGTAGGCGATTGAATTCGGAGCAAGCTCGTTCGTCCTCGCTCCCCACCAATGCGCCTTCTTCGAGCAGCGATTTGATAGCCGCTGCCACACGCATTTCCAGCCAAGCACCCCCCACATTGGTAGCTCCGCGTCGCGCGGCCTCCCGCGCACAAAGCGCCCACGCTCGCATCAATACGCGTTCATGGCTGAGCAGTAAATCTTGGCGTCGGAGGGCAGCGCTGACTCTCCCATGCAATTCCAGCGGGTCACCGTTAGCCAAGCGCAGGAGAATCTCGCGCGATGAGCCGCGCAACAGGGGCCCCATGGCACTTCTCTTTGCGTGAAAATTCGAGACCTTCCGGCACTCTGTGTTGCTATCGACGACGGCCATCGTTCACCTTATCTTTGTTGTCAAGGGCTCAGAAAATGAGCCAACTAGGCAGAAAGCTCCCAAGGAAAGGGACGATCTGCGGAGGGGGTGATGCGTAGAACGAGGCTTCCCGTTCTCAGCACAAAGGACGCATCGAGCCCTATGAGTTCCAGCATTTCCCCATTTCTTCGAGCACCGCCTATTTCACGGTGGGCTGGCGGTACTCGGAATGGCTAGGATCAGCGAACTCCAGTGTTGGAACCAAGGAAAAAGTAGTGACTGATTTACTGAGTGGACGGACCGGCATCATTTTGGGTGTCGCCAACAAGCGTTCGATCGCGTGGGCTTGCGCCAACTCGCTTTCTCGCGAAGGCATGCGTCTATGCTTCACCTATATTGGTGAACGAATGGAAGAGAAAGTTCGGGCGCTGGCCGCCGAATGCCCCAATTCCCTCGTGCTCGAATTAGACGTGACCAAGCCCGAGCACATCGATTCCGTTTTTGAGGAGGTCAAAAAAGAGTTTGGCTACCTCGACACAGTCGTGCACGCCGTCGCCTTCGCCAAGCGCGAGGAACTCACGGGCAACTTCTTTGACACGAGCAAGGAGGGCTACATGATCGCTCACGAGGTCTCGGTCTACAGCTTGACTGCGGTCACGCGACGCGCCTTGCCCTTGATGGAAGGCCGCGAAGGTTCAATCATCACACTCAGCTACATTGGTGGCGAACGCGTGATCCCCAACTACAACGTGATGGGCATTGCCAAAGCAGCCTTAGAAGCCAGCGTTCGTTACCTGGCGGCCGACCTTGGCCCGCGCGGTATTCGCGTCAACGCGATTAGCGCTGGACCGATTCGCACATTGTCCGCATCAGGCGTTGATGGCTTCAGCAAGATGCTGGATCACATCGCCGAGAAGGCACCCCTGCGGCGAACGGTAACCCAAGCAGAAGTGGGTGACACGTGTTTATTCCTCGCTGGCTCCGGCAGTCGCGGGATTACAGGAACGACGATTTTTGTCGATGCGGGCTACCACATCATGGGTGTCTAACAGTCTTTTCCTGAGAAGGTCGACACTCTAAGTCGGGCAACTCGCATCGGTTGTTGGCAGCGGACCAAAAGAGAGGCCGTCATTAACCAGCAGCTTGAGGTGAGCCTTGACCAAGACCTTCAGCTCCTCGATGGTCGCCGATGTTGACACGGTCCCATTCAACTCCAAGCGTAGAGCGTCGAATTGCGCTTGCTCCAGCGCATAGAGCGGTTGGTAATCGCAGGCCACGACCTGACTCTCAATAACCGCCTTAGGTAGATGGAAACGCTCGACGAAGAATCTCTGCATTCTTACCAGCCACGGGAGTAGCGGAATGAATGGGTTGTCTTCCGGACTGTGCTCGATCGAGGCGAATGCAAATTCGGCGAAGAAGAACACGAAGTATGAATCGGGTTCGAACTGCCGAACCGCACTACTGCCGACCAAAGCGAGATTGACAGTGGTCGCCATTAGCCCTCCCGCAAACTTCTCAAGAGTACCCCCTAGGGTTCGTGCCTTGTCCGCGGCACTCAGGCTGGTTCCCGGAAGAAAGCGCTGCTCCGCAGCCTTCCAGAAAACCTCGGTGAAGCGGACCATCGCCGATGAATTCGGAGCATCCTCAAAAGGAACCCCCGCGAAGTTGCCTCTCAGTTTCTCAGCGAGATAAGGAGTCAAACATTCAAAGCCTTCGGTGCGTGCTTGGCGCTCTGACTTCGGCACCAGCGCATAGGTCATGTATGGCTCTAGTGTTTGCTTGTCAAGCTCGAATAGGAAAGCTCGCTCAAGTGAGAGTTCTATGGCCTCATGATCTTCCTCTGTGGGCTCAGTTTCTAAATTCTCATCACTGTGCGGAGCATCGGATAGCTCCAAGAGCTCAGCGTAGAGCAGGTATTCTGGCGACTCGGTGTCAATGACGTCCATCTCTGTCGGCCATGGATCGTCCGGCTCTTCAGCATCCGGCTCTACAGGAGTTTCCTCGACGGGATCCTCCGCGGGCTCGTCAGGATCCTGGAGAATAGGTTCACCCTCTTGCTCTTGAGCAAGCATCCACTTGGTTTGAAGAACCTGCGGCTTCTCGCCCAAGTGGTGCAGCTCGATTTCAAAGGTCCGTCCGATCCCTAGCTCCCGTTTCCAGCGCAAGATGACACGACCGTTCCGCAACAGCGACACGGTCATAAGCTCTTCTGTGCCGGCACCGTTTTTATTCTTGTCAGCGAACAACGCGGTCAGCTCCGGCCCCCAGCCGATCCCAACAATCCGTGAACGCGTTGGTGCAAACACGATCTCAAGACCACGTGTGCCACGCTGTGGAACCTCTCCACGCCAACGAACTTGATTGCTCATAGCTAGATCAGGGGATTTTGATTTCGGACCACTGAAGCCTGACTCTGACTTCTTCCTTGCCGCCACTCGTTCGAACGAATTTCCAAAATTTGTCCGTCGTTGGCCCGCCCGTGCTTGCCTGGTATTTCACGGCCAGGTCCAGTTCATGCTGACCGCTCGGTCCATTGGACCAGGTGCCTGTACTTGTGAAAGATGAGAAAGCATTCACACTCACAGCATCCCCGTCGTCCCCGCTCGCGGTCAGAATAGAAGTTACATCTACCGTCAAGAGCTCGTTCAATACGCTTGAGAAACTGAACCCGGCGACATCCTTGTCCCACGCGAGGTTCAACCATTTCTGCTCCAGGCTCCGGGGAAAACGGGTATCCAGTTGGGCTTGAACATCAGGATCCGGCGATCCAACAAAGAGCCACATTTTCGCCACGATTAGATCCGTCATAACTATCTCCTTCTATTATTTAGGGCTGTGCCATACTAGTAGCTGACCAAGTTGAAAGTGGCGTATAGCGACACGCCCCCCTCACTGCCATCCGTAGCCCTGAAGGTCCACGGGACAGGGTCTCCACCCAAGGCGGTTTGGACACGAATCTGCGTGGATTGAAAGTAGCTTCCGTCGGGCGCCACCTTCCAGGCACCCGCCTTAAGCCCGTCGATACTCATCGAGAGCCCAGGAGTGTCTGTTCGAATGTCATCGCCGCAAGCAAGCCAGACCTTGCCATTCAAGGCATCTTCAATCGGAGTTGCTGTCCCTAGCGGAATCTTCGCCCAGGAACGCTCCAAGCGCCGTTTCCAACGCTTGGCGAATTCCCTTTGCAGGGATGTACTGCGTTGATCACAGGTCAATGCCAGAGACGCGAGATAGAATTCTGCCACAGCTTAGTCCTCCTTTTTCTTTTGATGGTGAACTGAAACGCTACGTGCACAACGAAATCCGATTCCCGCCGACCACTTGGGGCGGACATCACCTTTTGTTGTGCGGCCACGAATCGGAAATTGGAACTCCTTATCGAGAGTCGCTTCGTTCGGGTCTTGTAGCCAAGTTGCCCCTTTGCTCACGGTCACCGTATCCCCGTCACTCGCGTCAACGAATTCGTGCACATTGCTAGCAGCGTGCAGTATTCCTAGGAAGCTAGGATTCAGGTCGAAGTGAGTAGGCACGGTGTACGTGAGATACTGCGCATAAGTTCTATCGAACAATGCCAATGACGCGTCGCTTGCATCCTCTGCAGAGGGCGGAATAAAGGCAGCGACCTCTTTGTCGCCCCAGGGCACTCTCCGCCCGTCCGGCCGTGACATGGCAAAGTCCCACTCTCCACGTGTGGGCAGGCGTACGCCAGCCCACAGAGCGTAGGCTTGGCAGTCTTCCCACGAGATGCAAGTGACTGCATGTTGGCCGTAGGCTGCCGGATAACCCTGCGGTTCCCAGATCTCAGGGATAAGGCGTCCCGTCGCTGACAAGAAGCGCTGATACTCTTCGTTCGAAACTTCACGCAAGTCGATGTAGAAGGCCTCAATTCTCACACCAGTTTGATCGACCCCTGCCTCGACGAGCACCATGTCGCGCTGAGTCTCTGCGGCCGGCACGGGCCCTACTAGGAGTTCGCTGCTTGAGTCACGCCGCACAATCAAGGAGGCTTCACGAATCTCGTCACCCCCGGCGACCAGCGAAAAGCGATAGTGCCCCGGATCCAAGTAGTCACTGAACGGCAAGCTGCCGAGGTCTTCGTATTCCCCGAAGTATTGAGTATTTAGGTTCAGGCGCTGCATCAACAAGCTTGACCCAGCCCGACTCGAGAAGATGCTAACCAGACCCTGAGTAGCGCGTTGCTGCGCGTGCACATAAGCCGAAAGACCTCCGACTATCACGGCCAAGATCAATACACTTGCCGACAAGACGATCACTCGCTGGCGCCGCATGTATTCACGAACTCGCCTCGCGTACGACGGCGGGCTTGCCAGGATCGGTTGACCCGCCAAGAAGCTGCGCAAGTCGCCGGCCATGTGCGCTGCCGTTGAATAGCGGTGCTGCTTCTGTTTTTCGAGCGCCTTGTGGACGATGGTCACTAGGTCGCGCGAAACGCTCGGGTTGAGTTGGCCGACACTGGGCGGTTCCTTGAAGAGCACGTTCTTCAAGGACTCTTCCAAGGTCTCGCCGCGGAAGGGCTGCCGTAAGCTCAGGGCTTCGTAGAGAGTGGTGCCTAAAGAGAAGATGTCCGAACGCGGATCGATCGTATTTTTAACCGCACGAGCCTGCTCAGGGCTCATGTAGGGCGCGGTTCCGGACATCTGGCCAGTGGCCGTACCGCTCGGATCGAGCAGGTTCTTGGCCACACCGAAATCCGCGAGCAAGGGCTCTTTTCCGTCCTGGAGGAGGATATTTGAAGGCTTGACGTCACGGTGGACGATTCCCTTTTGGTGCGCGTGGTGCAGGGCTTCGGCCACTTGCGCAATGACCTCGCATTGCCTGCGAATGAAATCGGTAGAGCGAACGTGCTTGCCGCCGGTCGTCGTGTTGAGGCCGCGCGCTTCGAGCAAGTGCTGTGCGTAAGTCGGACCATCGACAAAGTCCATCACGATGTAATGAACTCCTTTCTCTTCGCCGACATCGCGTACCGGAACAATACCCGGGTGGTGCAAGTTGGCGACAGTGATCGCCTCACGCTTGAAACGATCGACGCGCTCATTCGATCCGGTTGCGAAGCGCTGCATGATCTTCAAAGCGACCAGGTTCCGGAGCTCCGAGTGGATCGCCAGATAGACAGTTGCCATACCGCCCTTGCCGATACGGCGCAGAATGCGGTACTTCCCAAGAGTCTCGTTTTCGACAAATACAGTCTCGCCCACCGGGCTAGGTTTTCCACTAGCCATGCCTGTTACGGGTTCCAAGAAGTCAGGACTCACCTGTCGGTGGCTTTCAAGCAGCTGCTCTACTCGTTCGCGTAGGGCCTGGTTACCCGCGCATTCGAGCGTCAGGTAGGCGTCGATCTCCTTATCTTCGAGCTCCAACGCTCGCAACAACAGTCGCTCGACCTCCGCCCAGTCCTGATTGGCATTCGTCATTCGCGCAAGTCCTCATGGAGAATGGCACGAGCGATTTGCCAACGCCGCACCACTGAACGGGGAGACATGCCCATGATCGATGCAACTTCCTCAATCGGCAAACCAGCGAAGAAGCGCAGCTCCACAAGCTCCACCAATTCGGGAGAGTTCAGCGCCAAACGCTCAAGAGCTACTTCAAGGTCGAGCAGGCCCTGCGAGCGCTGTTCGTAGTGCTGATACACATCCTCCAACGCGGACTGCGAATCGCGCCCCCCACCACGTTTGTCGGAATTCTTGCGCCGACCATGATCCACCAGGATCTGGCGCATCGCACTGGCGGCGATGCGCAAGAAGTGCCCGCGATCGGTTGCAACGCCGTCATCTCGCTTGCAAAGCCGCAAGCATGCTTCGTTCACCAGCGCCGTGGGATTCAAAGTGTGAGCGGATGATTGATGTCGCATCAACCCCCCCGCCAATCGACGCAACTCCCCGTAAACACGTTCAAATAGATCGTCGCGCGCCTCCACCGAACCGCCACGCCAATTGCGCAGGAGTTCGTCAATTGTGACATCTTTCGCCATCGATTCAGTCCAAGAGGGCTTCGTAAATTCAGGTGTCGCGGCCATGCGAAACCTCGTGCCTGGGGCCATGGGTATCATTCCCAGTTAGAAACGCATTCCCTCGTCAACTCGCGCCAAGTAATCGCAATTTCTTTTTAGAACGCTGGCCCTACTGCGGGCTATACATCATATCTGCTCCGAGATAGAGCTAAACCCAATTAAGAAAGATGCGATTTCTCAACATCTTAGTGGGCTAAGTAGATGTCTACGGTAGCGTGGGTGCGCTTGAGCACACCCCCGCTTTTACAATGCCAGCATAGGGTAGCTGGGCGTTGAAGACTCTTGGTCTACATTTGCACGACGAAGTGCACTGCGTCAGATAGACCAATACCGGTTCCATCGACATGATTCGGATCGCGGAACCACCACTGGACGAAGATCGGGGTGCCTGGCTGCAGGAACTCAGATGTCATGTAAGCCTGGCTGAAGAAGAAGCTGGCTGAACCGCTGCAATCTCCGGACTGGCTGTTTGTGCCGCCGCTGCTCACCAGGGTGGTTCTATGAATTGACGCTGCCACACACAGGGTCCCACCATTGAATGGGTTCGCCGCAGAGGCCAAGCAATACAGAGCCAAGCAATACAGAGCCCACAATACAGAGCCCACAATACAGAGCCAGGCACCCAGTTTTTGTTCCTCAACAACAAAGTGGCAGGCTCTGTATTGTGATCCGCACGGCGGAGGCTGCGGGCGTGAACGTGAAGCTCTACTTGCGCGACGTGCTGCAGCGGATCGATACCGAGCCCGGTGTGACGAAGCTCTTGCCGCACGAGTGGAAGAAAAACTTCGAGGCTGAAGTTATGGGACGTCGCAACGGGATCATCGATTTGCTGCTCGCGGATCAGAAGCGGGCTTAGGCGCTGAGGCGTGTCAAGGTGGGCGTCACGCGACGCTTACCTACGCTCCGCGCCACCAGGCAGCCTTGATTGATGCGACGGCGCTCTTCACGTACGAGGTGCGTGACTCGAATGCGGCGGACTGGCACTTCAAGACGCGCGGGACTGACTACAAGTAGCGAGTCTATGGCATGCAACCGGAGCGTGAACAAGAGCTCCTGACCAAGTGGCATGCGTGCTAGGAGCTAGCCGTGGGAATGGCCTTCGTGGCCTCTGCCTTCGTCTTCTTTGACGAATCCGCGCCACAGGGCTGCGATCAGCAAACAACCGAATACCAGAGCAACGGCGAGTTGGAAGTAATGTGACGTCCCCTGATGTTCGCTCGCGATGCGCGCGGTAGCTGTTATGTCAAGCGCACCGTAAAGCGCATTGGTTGCGAATCCAAGCGCAAGCGTCACCGCGGCAAGCACGCCGACGTGCACCAAGACCGTGCGCTTTCCCAGGTAACGGGACATGACAGAGAGGGTGGCAATGTTCGTCGCTGGGCCCGCCAGGAGAAAGACGAGCGCTGCACCCGGACTCATCCCCTTCAATATTAGGCTGGCGGCGATCGGCGTCGAGGAAGCCGCGCACACGTAGAGCGGAATTCCAACCACAAGCATCAAGAAAACCTCTCCCGCGCCACCAAGCATCGAACCCGCGAACAGTCCATCGGGAAGGATCACGACGATCAATCCCGAGAGCAGGATGCCCACGATCAAGGCGCCCGCCAAGTCGTCAAGCATATCGACAAAGGCATAGCGCATAGCGCGACGAATGAAGCCCCCTTGTGGTTTCTCCTCGGCTGCATCCCCAGCATCCTCGTCGCCCTCGCAACAACTCTTCTGCACCTCCGCGTCAATGCCAATCTGCGGCTCGTCATCCTTGCCGCTGTTAACCAGCCGATTCACTCCAAGACCAGTGATCAGCGCCGAGAGTACGGAAGCGAAAGGCCTAATAATGGCCATCAATGGATCCAATAGACCAATTGTCACGCTAATTGAGTCAACGCCGGTTTCGGGCGTTGCGACCAAGAAAGCGCTCGTCGCACCCTTCGATGCGCCCGCCTTGCGCAACGAGGCTGCGACCGGAACAACGGAACAAGAGCACAAAGGTAGGGGCGCGCCGATGACAGAGGCGATCACCACCGAACGCAAGTTGTCCTGCGCAACCCATTTACTCAAGCGCGCAGCGTCCAGCCACTGGTTGAGTACGCCAGCAATAATGAATCCGAAGAGTAGGTAGGGCGCCATCGCCAAGAACATGTCCCAAGACGCAACGACTAGGGGGTAGAAAACTCCCCCGCCAAGGTTCGCCGTGGCGTGGTGAGGAAACATTCCTGCGGCGAAAATGCCGGCCACCAAAGCGAATAGGCGCGGAGCTGGACGGCCCACTTCGTGGAAGACTTCGGGCAGAAGATCACATGCGGCCACATAGATGAAAGTCCCGCCTGCCAGTCCAATGAGAATCGGCTCTAGCC
>JBLIOI010000061.1:0-27274 GCA_047639675.1 Planctomycetota bacterium
CAAGATCGAAAAGCCACGCACGTCGAATCCGAGATCCGTCAAGCGACCTGAGATCCATGATGAATTCGTGTCGACCTGCTGGCCGTTGAGCAACTCGTCTCCGATCGCGAGGATGGCAGCTGTGGCCGGGCTCATGAAGCTTTCACACCGTTCGATTCAGAGTCACTGTCCGCCTTGGGCACGACCAGCTTCGATAGCCAAATCCCGACCTCGTACAAGATAGCCATAGGCACCGCCATCATCAGCTGCGTGTACGGATCGGGCGGAGTAATCAGTGCCGCGAAAACCGCCGCAGTAATAATGAAGTGACCTCGGTACTTGCCGAAGTCCGCAGGAGTGGCGAGCCCGACGCGGGCCACGGCCATCATGATGATCGGTAACTGAAAGACGATGCCCATCCCAAGGCCCAGGCTTGTCAGAAACTTGAGGTAGGGTGTAACGTTCGTCTCTTGGCGAATCTGCTCGATCCCCATGTTCTGTAGGTAGAAATAGGCGTAGGGCACCAGATAGGTGTAGCCGAACCAAATTCCACCGAAGAACAACGCAAGGCTACTAGGGAAGTAGCGATAGATCGCCCGCTTCTCATTCCTGTAGAGCCCGGCGGCTATGAACGCCCAGACTTGCCAGAGAACAAAGGGCCCCGCGATCAGGAAGGACGCATAGCCCGTGCACTTCAGGTAGAAGAAGAAAGTGGAGGATCCATCGTCCGAACGTGCGGAGCGCACCGGATCCACCAAGTTCGCAACATCCATCTCACCGTCGAAGAAGATCTGTTCGAGCTCCTCGCGGTTGTACTCGCCGGCTTCAAAACGCTCGGTGTACTTCTCGACCAAGCTCTCATTGAGCCACACACGTGCCTTGTCCTCGAAGGGCGAGAGTGCAATCTCGACAATCTTGTCCTTGAAGGCCCACGCGCAGGCGAACACGACCGTTATCGCAATTGCCGAGTAGATCAATCGCCGGCGCAACTCATCGAGATGCTCGGCCAGAGTCATACGACTCTGCTCAACCTCGTCGAGATTTTTGCTATCGGAATCGGTTGAGGTCATCGGGAACAGATGAGGAAACGAAGAAGGGCGAACGAAGCTGACTAGCTTCGTTCGCCCATGATCATACGGGTCTTCCCCCTGGAAAACTCCTGTGCTTCCGGACTACGGGCGCGTCTTGCGGAAGTAGTCGGTGACCAGCTTGATCGGAACGATGCGCATGCCCATCGCTTCGGCCTCCTTGTAGATCGGAAGGTCTGAAGGCTGGACCGGATCTTCGAGGGGCTCGCCGTCTTCGTCCACGTAGAGCTCAGCGCCAACGATCAGGTAGTCGGTGGTCTTGTCGAGGCCTTCTTGAACGTGAATGTTGATGCCGTCGAGAACTGCTCGCAGCTCTTTCTCGTTATAGGTACCCGAGAAGCGACCGAGGAGGACTGCGTTGCGCAGGCCGGTCGGATCGTACAGCGGGTTGAAGATAATGTCGCCTGCGGTCGGCGGATCGAAGACGTCGCGGATGTCGAACATTTTGACCTCAGCCATGGTCTCCTCGACACGCAAAACTTCGCACCAGCCTTTGACAGTGTCGTCTCCAGCGCGGCCGTCGACGATGGCGAAGCGCATACCGCCGTACAAGCGGTTCTTCTTGCCGAGATCGATCCAAGCTAAGTCCAAAGCTTCGGACGTCTCAAGAATTTGGCCGTCAGCACGTTCCGGTTCACGAGCCCACTCAAGCTTGCGGGTCACGTTTTCAAGGCGGGTCGAAAGCTCAGCCTCGCGCTCGCGTGCTTTGCGTTGTGCGTCGTCGGTGTCACCCTTCGCGTTCGTAAGCTCGCCTTCCGTCTCGGAAAGCGTCGAGCGGACGGAAGCGACTTCCTGCTCCAACTCATTTTGGCGGTCAGCGGCTGCCTGGATGGCATCGTTGAGCTGCTGAGAGAGCCCACGGATCTGACCGTCCTTATCTGAGGTCATCGAGGCGAGGTTCGCTGAGCGCACATCGATGTCCGCCTGAAGAGTAGATATCTGCTGCTCGAGGTCGCGGATCCTCTGGGTCAGCGTGCCGCGATTATCAACCGCGCGTGCCACCATCGTTTGGAAGTCAACAACACTGACCTCGGTCACGTTGAAGCCATCCTTGAACTGGTTGAGGCCCTCAGTAGCTGAACTATTGACAGAGCGGGCAGAACCCAATTCCTTGTCGTAGTAGCCGAGGGTCTCCGAGAGTTCGCGACTGAAGGCGCGCTCCTCGTCGTACTTCTGTTCAGCGACTGCGGCGTTCTCTTCCGCTGTTGCTAGACTGGCTTGCGCCTTGGAGACTTCGCCATCAAAGACGAAGACCATGGCAAGGGAGGCAAAGAAGGCGATCAGCACTACGATCATCCAAGTGATGCTGACGCGTGCGGCGCCACGGCGGGAACGATTCATCATTCGTGGGGTCCTGGTTGCTCGCGGTCGAAAAGGCGGTGCATTTCGGCTACGGGACTCGCTGGGAGGATATGGGACGAGGGTCAAGTTACGGCTCAGAGCCGAATTCTCAGGGCAGTTGATACCCGACTCCAGAGGGTCGCGGCAAGTGAAATTCGGCTGGCTTGACCGTTCTCGCTCACCTCGTAGGCTGTCATCGGCCGGTATCCGTCGGGTACGTTGGGTCTCAGCAGATCAGGAGCGAGAGACTCGATCTTGATCTGCGGGGGACCTCACCCGACGACTCCGGAACTCAACGCAGCCCCTACCCCCGCTCTAGATCCCGGTTTCTCAGCCGTCTGAGCTTCCTTTGACTCTCCGGATATTTCTCCACCAGCCCCATGACTAGCCCCGATTCGATGCCTCCGAACCCCAGATCCACCGTCATTGGTCTACTCGGCGGGGTCGCCTCGGGAAAATCTGCCGTAGCGCACTTCTTGGCAGGAAAATTGGGGGTTGTGATCTCCGCTGACGGGATAGCTGGGGAGGTTTTGGCCCTTGATGAGACCGCGGCTTGGTTGCGCCTGGAATTCGGTGCAGACGTCCTGACGGCCAGCGGCGAGCCGGACCGTGAAGCCCTGGGCGCCGTAATTTTTTCAGATTCAGAGGCCAGGGAGAGGCTCGAAAGCTGGATCCATCCACGAGTTCGTGAAAGGATAGCTGAAGGCTTGGAGCAGGCGCGCGCCAATCAGCGCACGCCAATCGTCCTCGACGTTCCCTTATTACTGGAGCACGAAGACGCCCATGGCTTGACCGGAGAGTGTGACTTTCTGGTATTCATTGAGACTGATGCCAAGGATCGTGAACGGCGCGCGCAAGAGCACCGTGGTTGGTCCGCAGGCGAAGTCAAACGCAGGGAACAGGTTCAAATACCACTCTCCGAGAAACGGAACCGAGCCCAACACGTCATCGAAAACAAAGCTGGACTTGCGGAGCTCGAAGCCCGCGTGCACGAAGTTCTCGAGGCTGAACAACTCCCCTACTAAAGAAGTTCTAAACCTTCGACACTTTTGACCTATGGCGACCGCTCAGAAGAAACGTCCCTTCAATAAACGCAACTTTAAGAAGAAGCAGCGTCCCGCAAACAGCACCTTCGAGGATGGTTTGATCCGTCTCGACTACACCACGCTACCGCGCGATCTCGACGAGGAAGGACTGGAGGAGCTTGAAGCTTCGCTGCCGAAATCGACCCGCAAGACCAAACCTAAGAAAGTCGAACTGAAGGAGCTGCAGGCCCTTGAGATCGAAGAGTTGCAAGATCTCGCGACTAAAGAGAAGGTCGAGGACGCCGGACACAAGCGCCACGACTTGGTGCGTCGCATCACGATCAAGCGCTTGGAGAAGCGCGTACCTGTGGTCGCGGAAGGCGTTGTGCAAGTCGTTGAAGAGGGTCACGCCTTCTTGCGCTTCTCTTTCAACGACTACATCACAAGCTACCAAGACATCTTCGTTCCGCCGTCCTTGGTCGAGGCTTACGGGTTAAAGCAGGGCATGACCGTGCGCGGATTGTTGCGCGCCGCATCCGAAGGCGAGAAGATTTTTGCATTGCTGACCATCGACGAGATCGATGGCGGAAAGCCCGCAGAAGTCACCTCGCGCACTCCATTCAAGGAATTGACGCCGATCTACCCGATCGACCGCGTCATCCTGGAGGGCACCAAGGATAACCCGCTGGAGATGCGCATCGTCGACATCATCACGCCGATTGGTTTGGGCCAACGGGGCTTGATCGTCGCGCCGCCGCGCACAGGTAAAACTGTGCTCCTGCACATGCTCGCAAAGTCCATTGCGGAAAACATGCCTAGCGCACACTTGATCATTCTCTTGGTCGACGAGCGCCCCGAAGAAGTCACTGACTTCCAGCGGACCTTGACAGGCGACCATCACGAAGTCATTAGCTCGACCTTTGACGAACCCGCCACCCGTCACATTCAAGTGGCAGAGATGGCAATCGACAAGGCGCGCTCGATGGTCGAAGCCGGTCGCGATGTGGTGATCTTGCTCGACTCGATCACTCGCTTGGCCCGGGCTTGCAACATTGAGGCACCCTCCAACGGCAAGTTGCTTTCCGGTGGTATCGAAGCCACGGCATTGCAGATGCCCAAGCGCTTCTTTGGTTCGGCTCGCAAGATGGAAGACGGCGGTTCGCTGACGATTCTCGGCACCGCGCTGATCGAAACCGGATCGAAGATGGACGAAGTGATCTTTGAGGAATTCAAAGGCACAGGCAACATGGAGATCGTGCTCGAACGACGTATCTCAGACCGCCGAATTTACCCTGCCATCGACATCAACCGCTCCGGCACTCGCAAGGAAGAGTTGCTCTTCGATGAAGAAGAGATGCGCAGGGTTTGGATGCTGCGCAAGGTTTTGAACGAGCTGGATCCGGTCGAAGCGATGGAGATGCTGATTCAGAAGATGAGGAAGACGCGCTCCAACGCTGAGTTCCTGATGAAAATCGGTTCTTAGGGACGTACGGAGTACTCTGAAGTTGCGAGTCCTAGTGGTCAGCAACAGGTGGGACCTCGTCGGCGGTAGCGAGCGCTACGCGGGCGAGGTCGTCAATGGGCTCCTGGCGCGCGGAATAGAAACCAGCGTCTTGTGCGCGCGCGGCAAGCGCGACACGCAAGTGCACGTGCGGACTATGCCGGGGCTGGACGCCGGGCGGCTGGATTCAACGACGCGCCGAGAATTGCGCGAGTTGCTGCGGGATATCGACCGGGTGCTGCTCATATCGCATGCCACGGCGGACGTCCTGCGTGAGCTCCTGAGAGGGGCACCGCTCGTGCGCTTTGTCCAGGATCACACCCTGTTTTGTCCGGGACAGAATAAGCAGCATGAGAACGGAGATCTGTGCAATCAGAGCTTGGGAGTCGAGTGCCTTTCCCGCTACTACTTGAGAGGCGGCTGCTCGGGAATGAAGATCCAGGGTTCGCCAGCCCTTCGCCGTCCAGTGCGAGCGCTTTCAAATCGCTTGCAGGAGATCGAGCTGACGCGGCGCGCGAGTGCGGTAGTTGTGGCATCTGAGTACATGCGCGGGGAGCTCCGCCGGAGTGGCATGAACGGTGAGGCAATAGAGGTCTTGCCGTACTTCACCAACTCCGTTCAGATCCCGACAATGCCGACCTTGCCGAGTTCAGGCAACTTCAAGACCACTGTCTTCACGCCAGCCCGCCTGGCGCTCCCCGACAAGGGAATCGACTACTTGCTCACAGCCCTAGGCCGTACCCGAGCGAGTGTTCGGCTTGTCATCGCCGGCGATGGGCCGGCGCGCTCGTGGCTTGAGGAAAAGGCTCGGGCGGAAGGGCTAGTAGATCGTGTGACCTTCACAGGATGGCTATCGCCAAAAGAGATCGAAGCGCACTACGCGCGCTGCGACATGGTCTGTTGCCCTTCGGTTTGGAACGAGCCTTTTGGGCTGGTAGGCATCGAAGCGATGGCCCACGGCAAACCAGTTATTGCCTTCGATTGCGGTGGGATTCCAGAGTGGCTGGAGGATGGCGTAACCGGAATACTGTGTCCTCGCAAAGACACTGAAGCCATGGCGAGCGCCATGAATCAGCTCACTCTGGATGAGCAGGAACGAGCGCGCATGGGACAAGCTGGACTCGAGCGTGTCGAGCGCGAGTTTCGCCCCAAGCGGCATTTAGACCGGCTCCACAGCATCCTTTCCCGGTAGTGGCGTCTTCGCAGCCTCGGCTAAGGCCAGGGCCAACCAGATCAATTCCTCGCGATCCTCTCCGATCGCGTGATCGATCAGCCGCTCTTCGAGAGCATGGAACTCTTCGGCCCCGTGCTTCCAACTGAAGAGCAAACGATTCTTCTCAATCGCAGCGCGCACCAGAGCTTGCGGTACACGTGCTGAAATCGTTCCTCGATGGTGGTGTTCCACCACCGAACGTGGATCGACCAGGATACGCTTGCCCTCACTCAATGCGCTCTGGCACCAATCAACATCCTCCCAATAGAAGGGTTCGAAGCGGCAATCGAAGGGTGCTTCTATAAAGTCCGCGCGCCGGAATAGAAACGCTCCGCCCAGGGCGAAGGCCACTGGAATTCCCTCGGGATAGGCTGAACAAACCTTGCCGGGAGTGAGCTCCACGCTCTTGCGCCTTACCCGCGGAATCCCCCCATCGAAGATCAGTTCCGGAAGCGACTCATCGCTCAGGACATCCCCGTTCAAGAGCACATAGGGAGAAACGGCGTGCACATTCGGCAGGCCAAGAGTCTCGACGAGTGGCGACAAGAATCCGGCACGAACAATCACGTCGGGGTTCTGGGCGAAGACCAGCGCAGAGGCGGCTTGATGTACTCCGACAAGTAGGCTCTGTGCGAAACCTAGATTGCGCTTGTTGGCGATGTAGACGACCGTCGGATAGCTCTCTCTGATCCAAGCTTCAAGTTGTGCATTGCCGCTGTCGTCGACGACGACGATTTCATCCCCCGCGGCACGCGCCTGTACTTCAACGAACAGCGCCGCGAGACAGACGTTCAACAACTCGCGGTCTGCAAGTGTCGGAATGACGATCGAAACTTGAAGACTCATCACTCGTCCCCCCCTTCCGAATCGGCGCCACTCGAATGTTCTCGCCAAGCATCCAGACGCCGGTAGAGTTGCGCGCCAAATATTTTCTGCCCCAGTCCGCTACCCTCGCCCAGTGCATCGCGCATTTGAGTGGAGCGCCAGTCGAGTTCCTTCCCAAGCGTGACTAATTCCTGCGCCGTACTTTTGAGCTCTTCTTCCAGAAATGATTCGTGTTCACGCGCTGCATGGCGGTCCAGGCTGAGCCTACTCAGCTCCGCGTGCAAGTCATCACAACGGACCTGAAGTGCGTCGAATTCAATCGCCCGCAAGTCGCGCTGCGCACGTTCATCCTCAATTTCGCGTCCAAGCTCCCCGACGTGCGCCTCCCTCGCAGACAGACTCTCTCGAATCCAATCTCGCTCAGTTTCGAGAACCCGCAACGCTGAATTGCCGTTGGCGATTCGCCCATCGAGCTCGATCCGGGTCCGTTCCGAGAGGGTCAGTTCTTCTGCTAAAGATCCCTCGCTCTCTTGCGCTAAGGCCAACTGTCCACGCAAGGCTTCGAGTGTTCGCTCTTGGCCGAGAATCTGCTCATCTTTCCACGCTAGACGCGCCTCACGTTCATCCAAGAGCTCCGCCTTCCAGTCCGCACGCCTGGTTTCGCTAACGACGCGCTTCTCAAGATCCCGCACAGATCGTTCGAGGTTACGCGCAGCCGCTTCTCGATCCTCGTTGACTCCTGCACGCCATTGCGTTGCGCGACGAGTCTCCGCAAGACGTTCGCGCAGGCGTTGGCCGGAACCCGTCAACAAGAGGATCGAATCGGCGGACACGCTCTCTTTCCCCGCCAGTTCCTCCAAGCCCCGGGCCGCTAATTCGATGAGTTCGCGGGTTGGCTTACGCGACAGATCGTCGAAACGCTCGGCGAATCCGTGCAGGCTCTCCGGCAAGCGCTTACGCCTGCGCAAGTCGCGCTCCGTGTGCGCCTGCAGCAAATCTGCATAGCAGCCCTCTAAGCGCTCCGCATCCACCTCGATGCTGAGGGGGCTTTTTACGCCGCTCGTCAACCGGGCCAAGAAGTCGGAATCTTCAGCCAAGCGATTGAGCACCAGGCGCAAGGCGGTTGCATCTCCAGGCGGAAATAGGACACCGTCTTGCCCATCGCGAACACTCTCGCGCAGGGCCGGGGTATCGCTCGCGATCACCGGCAGGCCGCTAGCGAAGGCTTCGCGAATCACGAACGGAGCGTTCTCGCTCCAAATCGAGGGCAGCACAAGTACATCGGCATTGGCGAGCAACCCGTCGAGTTCATCGCGACGAAAGCTTCCCGCTAGAGTGGCGCCAGCCCCCTCGGCTAGGCGTTTGAGCGTCTTCTTGTAAGAACTCGATCCCGAGCAGCCGCGCAACGTCAAGCTCGCTGTGTCCCCCATGCCCGCGTAGGCTTCGAGCAATACGTGAACGCCTTTGTGCTCATAATACCCCCCAAGGTAGAGCACACGTAGCTTGTCCTCTGGCTCGCGCCCAATTCTTCCCTGCTTGCTCAAGCTCGCCTGATCGATTCCAAGGGGTTGCACTACGATCTCCGCTTGTACCCCCCCATAGCTCAGGAGATCTGCCAAGTATTGCGTCGGCGCTTCCAGATGATCAACGCGAGAAAGTGCCTCGACACGCAAAGTCACGTCTTGCCGGATTTCCTCTGCAAGCTCAAGGACATGATTTCCATCCTCCTTGAGCACACGGGAGACCTCTGCAACCAAATTGCTTGGCGAGTCGCCCGGTACAAGAAACCCATCGTGCGCGGTCAATCGTTGATCGAGTACACCACGCGCCAAGCGACAGCGAGCAGCCTGCTCGAAGTCCGTCGGATCAACAGGGGATAAATCCGCAGCTAATAAGGTGTACTCGTCGCTGATCGGAAACATGTCGTGAGCGGTGTACAGCACCGGGCTGCCGGCGGCGCGTGCCACGTCGATAGCTTGCTCACCGAATCCGATCATGTGCTGAAAGTGCACTACATCTGGCTGCTCACGTTCCAAGAAACGCGCCAAAGCCGCGCTCGCCCCGGGCAGCTTGCGGCGGGATCTTTCCTGATCAGCGCGCTTGTCTAGGCACAACCAAGTCACACAGAACCCGGCGCGCTCCTCTCGCCATTGCGATAAGAATGCGCAGGTCTCATCGACCCGCATCGCGAAAACCTCGACTTGGTGACCGCGCGCCGCTAGAGCCCCTGCCAGGGATTCAGAATAGACCTCAACCCCGGTACACGAGTGCGGCGGAAAGGCGTGGACGACCAGAGCAATACGCATGATTCGGCGGCCCAGACACATGCCGGGCGCTACCGACTACAGGGTATCTCAAGTGCCCTCTTAGGCGAAGCTGGCAGCCAGTACCGTGAGCAACCCGGGGCTACTTTTCCTTTGCCTGGCCCCTCCCCAGGCGCCCAGAGCCGCTCCGAACGCACAAAATCCAGATTTGCACCATCCTAGTTCAGGTCTATGTGAAGGAGTTCCGAGAAGGCTTCTTACGGGATCCGTGAGAGAGGCGCCGCTTAGATCAACACTCGATGGGAAGAGTGAACACAAGCAATGAGTAGAAAGAGAAATAGAGTTGAAGCACAGGGACTGCGGAAAGTCTCTCGCAGGGCACGTAACAAACAGGCGGGGTTCACCCTCGTCGAAATTGGTATGGCCATGACGGTACTCCTCGTTGCCTTGATGGCGATGGGTGCCTCGACGCTACGTATGAGTTCGTTGCGCAGGCAGAATCGCGAGCGGGCCGTAGCGCAGAATACGATCCGTGCAATCTCTGAACAATTGCACGCGACCGCCGATCAGATTCGGCGCAACGGTGGCAATTGGGGCCAGGAATTCACTGCCGCCGTCGCAGGCGGGGGCATGCTTGGTAGCACATTCGATATCAGAGGTTTGAACCTACAAGCGGGTCAAATTTCCGTCGGCACAATCCAAGTCATCGTCGACGAAACCGCGACGGATGCTGCACTGGGATTCGAGCTTGGAATGCCCCGTGACTTGAATGGCGATGGTGCCGCCGATAACACAGACGTAAGCGCGAATGCTCGCATCCTACCGGTGGTGGTTACCGCTAGTTGGAATGGCGTCTCAGGCGATATGCAAATCAACCACCCCTTCTACGTGATCGGGTACTGAGCCATGTTTGCAATGAAACCTTCACGATACATCCGTTCCGCTTCGCTCCGGCGCAGGCGAGGAATGACGCTGCTTGAGATGACGATCTCCTTCGGGATTCTCTCGACGGTGCTACTTGCGATCTTCGGCGTAATTCGTCGCGATACTCAACTAGCACACTCAACGCTTGGCATCGCTGTCGCCGAAATGCAGGCACAGCAAATGCTGCGCCGAATCGAGGGCGAGCTGGCGGATGCGCGGGGCGCTGTCCCCGTCGCAGCATTGACAGCCCCCTTGACTGCGAACGAGACCAGCGCAATCGCTGTCGATCTAACGCTGGGCTTTCCGCCGCGCGGAACGCTGCTCTTGACACGTGGTACAGGTAGCGAGGAGCGGGTTGACTACAGTTCGATTACCAGCGCCCAGGACCGTTTCGCAGGTCTCACGCGTGGTGTCCAGTGCACGGAAGCCAACGAACACAATGCCGGCGCGGGCATCGACATTTTGTGGGCTTCCATGGCCCAACCGATTGAACTGCAAGCGAATCCGCCGGCAGCCCTCTGGGACGGTCAGGCGCTCGAGCCCACCGGCCCGGTCTTCTTTCGTGGCGATGGCTCAGGCTTCTCCTTCCGGGTCCCGGTCGATCCATCAGGTTCGGTTCCGCCGAATTACCTCAATGGGAATGACTTGCAGTGGGGACATGATGTTGCCGGCGTCGGCAACGTTGACGGCTGGGCAGCGTTCTACTTTCAGCCGAGAAATACCATTCAGGAAGCTGACACCGGAGACGACATCAATAGCGATGGCGACATCATTGACGTCTTCGACGTTGGACAGATTCGGCGCCTTGTTTGGGACACGGCAGACTCAAACGTCCCTGCGACAGACCTGGCTATGGGCCCCACCAATGTCCTCCAGGAGCGCTGTAACTACGGCGGCGATCTGGACGGCGACGGATTCGACGACCCCCTCTTTCTGTGGATGGACGGAACTCGTCAGTTGCACATTCGACTCTACATTCTTGGTACCGCCGTCTCTGGCATACCGATCGTAAGAAGAGTCGGATCAATGGTGTTCTTACGGAACGAACCAGAGAACTAAGGGAGATCAGACCTGGTGAGGTCTGGGAGAAAGGCAGATGATGAAGAACAACAAAATACGAATTACAAAGCAGGGCTCGGCGCTTATTCCGGCCCTAATGATCGCATCCTTGGTGGCAATGCTCGGCCTCTCAATGCTCACAGCGACACTGAACGGCTCGCGCGTGGTCAACTATCAAGGTGACGAGTACCGCCTCACTAGTGCTGTCGAAAGTGTGGGCATCATTGCTACCGACATGCTGTGGTCCGGCTATTTGGCCGAGCCTGGGCAAGGCGGGGCCGCTGGCGACCACCAGAGCTTTAAAAACTACCTGACGGATCTTGGCATCGCCGACTCGGGAGTCGGCGGGCCTCCGACAGCGCAAGAAGGAATTGACCTGCTCGAAATCGTCAATGTACCCGGAGCCGGTGGAGGCAACGCAGAATTCGACGCCGTCAACATTGATGCACTGCGGATTTTTCGGCGTGATGACGGAGATGCGACGCAGCTCTACATCACGGTTTCGGCGAGTACGAACCGTGGTCAAGGGATCATCAATCCGCAACTCAACCGCGCGATCCAGCTGGTCTACACCATCGAACCGGAGCAGTTCACTGGTTTTGAGTACGGTGTCTTGGCCAACAACGTCAACTGCATCTTCTGCCACACGGTGATCGATTCGACGGAGCGCTACTACAACAGCGACCCTGGCAACTACAGCTCTTTTGATCGTGTCAAGGTCGGAACGCTGGAGAGCCTGATGATTCGCGACAACGCGGACGGAAATTCTGGCGCGATCAATCACTGGGATGCCGACTCCTACATTGCAGGCGCCCTGCACATGAGAGGGTCACTGACCGATGAGGATGGAAACTTGATCGCTAGTGGCTGGAACGACATGACCTTCCAATCTTTTGAATTCGACAGTGAAGGTTTGTTGACACAGCACTCCTCGACGGGAGATCTCAGCTCGACACCCTTTGATCCGGGAGCGAATCCGGCGGATCCGAATGGGAATATCTACTTCAACTACCCTACTGACTACGCCTTGATGCCGGATGGCGCGTTGCCTACAAGCTTCCCGCCTCCCTTCCCTGATAACGGGGGAATTGATCCGGGGACCGGCCTGCCGAGCGCTTCGGGCGCGGGCAATAAGGTCGTGGATGCCTTTGAATTTGCGGCGGGTGCCGCGAGTGCTGAGGGAGCGATCGTTGCAGGCATCATCAACATCACAGATCCGAGTTTCGTGATCGACACGGTCGGAGAGTATGCGAATGCACTGTTCACTGGCAATCAGAGTCAATTGCAGTCGTCGACATCCGGCAATGTGATTCTCTCGGGTACAGCGGACAACCCAATCGTGATCGACGGAACGGTAGCTATCGACGGTGACGTGGTCATCAACGGCTACATCAAAGGTGACGGTTCACTGCTAGTCAGCGGGAGTATCTACATCCCAACTGATTTGCACTACCTTGACGGTCAAGCCTATCTGTCCGGTGACACGCCGGGCAGCCCAACTGGGCCAAGGACTTTCGGGATTGCCGCGGACGGCACGAAGAATGCGCTTGGGCTCGCGGCAGGTGCAAACATCATGTTGGGCGACTACTTAAAGCCCTCGGTATTCAGTTCGCCGGGGACCTACGACATCATTGATGGTACCCCAGGCGATGACTGGAACTTCGCGTTGGCGGAACTCTCGCTCTTCAATCGAGGAGAGTGGGCAAAGACACAGCCGATGCTGCCCGGCTTGGGCGAGGACAACTTGGACCCGAGCACATGGACTGTGCTCAACCCGAACTATGTCGCACCGAACGCTGTAACGGGAGATCCTTACGTTCCACGCTACTACCACTTCGGCGAAGGCGATGAGATCCCGATCTACAACTTGGGCGACATCTACTTCGACAGCAGCTCTGACACTTGGAGAGGCGACGACGAGGTGCCGCTTCAGTGGGATGCGGACATGCTTTCCATCTGGGACCCGAACGATACGGGAAACCCGGAGCTCTATGACACAGTCACAGGAGATCCCTTGGCCGCAATCTTAGCGCTGACCCCAAAAGACGGTTGGCTCTCGGACACCATGCAAAAAGCTGCTATCGAATATTTCGAGACGCAGCACACTTACGACACTCCAATGGAGATCGATGCATTGCTCTACACGAACAATGCGATCTTTGGAATCGTCCATGGCAATGACCGCATGCGAGGTCAGTTGCTTATCAACGGTTCGATCGTCTGCCCGGACCTGGGACTCCTGGCGCCCGGCCGCAAAAACAATGCCGGCATCGGGACCAGCAGCAATCCTCCGGGATCGCCCTACAAGGTCGGGCTACGCCTGAACTACGACCGGCGTACAAAAGACATGCTGAACGTAACCAACAACAATCAAGTCACGATCAAACGCACCCTCTGGGCGCCGATGGTCAACATGCTCTAGCCACTAGGAGGGGAAGAGGACTAGAGTTCAATTCCTTGGATAGAATTATTCAGAGAGCCCCTCTTCCTGGGAGATGAGGGGCTCTCTTCAATTTATTCGAAGCGGGAGTACTACTCGGCTTGCGCTTCCAACCAGCGTTCGCAGTCAATGGCAGCCATGCAACCCGTTCCGGCCGCAGTGATCGCCTGTCGGTACTCATGGTCCATGACATCGCCGCAAGCAAAGACGCCTTCCACCGAAGTGTTTGTTCCATCATGGACGACGAGGTAGCCGTTCTCGTCGCTGTCCAACTTGCCCTTGAAAATCTCGCTGTTGGGCGTGTGACCGATCGCGATGAAGACTCCATCGCAAGGCACTTCAGTTTTCTCACCGTTTCCCGTGTCTTCAAGTACGGCAGCCCGCACCTTGCCGCTCTCGTCGGCCAAGATGTCCACCACCGCCTTATTAAGAATCCAATCGACCTTTTCGTTCTTCTGCGCACGCTCCAACATAATCTCCGAGGCGCGGAAGACTTCGCGACGGTGAACGACGGAGACCTTCTTCGCGAAGCGGGTTAGGTATTGAGCTTCTTCCATAGCTGTGTCACCACCTCCAACAACCAGCACTTCCTTGTCCGGGTAGAAAGCGCCATCGCAAGTTGCGCAGGCAGACACTCCGTGCCCCATCAACTTCGTTTCGCTGTCCAAGCCGAGAAGACGTGCGCTGGCACCCGTAGAAATGATGACCGAATTGGCTTTCACCTCGCCGAAGTCGGACTTGATCGTGAAGGGACGTTCCGAGAAATCGACCTCATACACCGACTCGCCGCGAATCTCTGTTCCAAAGCGCTCGGCTTGTGCCTTGAACTGCTCCATCATCTCCGGCCCCATAACGCCGTCGGGGTAGCCGGGGAAGTTCTCAACATCCGTCGTAATCGTGAGCTGTCCGCCTGGCTGCATGCCGGAGAACATCAAGGGCTTCAGGTTGGAACGGGCGGCGTAGATTGCAGCGGTGTAACCGGCGGGGCCGGAACCGATAATGACGACTTCGTGGACTTCGGACATGTTGAGCTAGAAAGAGTAGCTTAGTTTGCGGGATGAGGGTGGCCAGGTAGTTTAGCGACGAATGGCTGAGTGTCACTCTTGGCCTGGCTTCAGGGCCGTAATTGGATGGACGAGTACGAGGCGATGAATTCAAACGAGACAAGCAATTTGGCAGCTTCCGGTTGGGAAGCACGCCTGGATGACCTGGCCCGGACTGTGCGCCTAGCCGCTCTCCGGCAACTGCGCGGCGAGAAGCGCCCTGGAGAGGTTCGAGCGCCAATCTCCAAGGGCATGGCGGACGTGACCTTTGCCCTCGATAAAGCTACCGAGGACGCGCTGGAGATCTGGGTGCAAGGGGTTGCGGCACAGGAAAGCTTATCTGTATTTAGCGAAGATAGGGGCTGGTCGCACCGAGGACCGGATGGGGCCGGCGGAGTCCTCGAGCTCCCGGGATTCGACCACGGCGGTCCCCGGCTTGTGATCGACCCGGTGGACGGCACTCGCAACCTGATGGCCGACCTGCGCTCTGCTTGGACAGTGATTGCACTTTGCGGACCAGGATCGGGCCAGCCAAGAATGAGCGATGTGCAACTAGGCCTGATCGGTGAGCTGCCTGATTCCCGCGCGGCCAGATTTCGAATTCTGTCGGCAAGTTTGGGCGCAGGAGCTCGCATCGAAGAGCGAGATGTTGAATCCGACGAAGTGTGCAGTTCCGCCGAACTCTGCGTCGACGACGACCAGCGTGTCGAGCATGGCTACTTCAGCATCTTCCGCTACTCCCCCATCCAGCGACCACTCTTAGCCCAACTTGAAGCTGGGTTCTTCGCGCGTCTTGAAGAGCACGAAGGCGCGGACACTCACTATTGCTACGACGATCAGTATATTTCCAACGGTGGTCAACTGGCGCTCTTGTGCCTTGGGACCTATCGCTTCATCGCCGACTTGCGAGCAGACTTCGCGCGCTTCGTTACAGGAGACTGCACAACATCCAAGCCCTATGACTCAGCCGGTGCCATCCTGGTCGCGCGTGAAGCGGGTTGCGTGCTGCGAGATGCGAACGGTGATCAGCTTGATTTCCCCTTGGACGGCAAGACCCCTGTGTCCTTCGTGGGCTACGCCAATGAAGCGAGCGCCAGGCGTATGGGGCCACACCTAGCCGCTGCTCGCACACAAATTATATCGACCTAAGGGACTCAGCGTGAGTCACGCGCCACATCAAATCGTTTCAGCATGCGACCTCCAATCCAGGCGAGCAATCCATCGAGAAGCAGCAAAACGCAGAAAGCGAAGGCTGCTGCAACCCAAGCGGAACTCTCCATTGAAGCAGCAAGGTACTCACTCCCAACGTAGAGAATCCCAGCGGCCGTCAACGCCACTACGCAAGCGGTCGTCCCGATCAGCAGGATGCGCAGGAAGAACAACACCAGAGTTCTTCCTGTGTGATGCAAGCCGCCCTCTTGCCCGGGAACAAAGCGAACTGGCGCGAAGAGAAAGACTGCATTGTCGATTGCTAACCAAGCGAATGTAATGAACGGTAGCGCTATCGGGACTAGCAGCACAGCTGGCACGAATTGGTCCAGAATCAACATACGCAGAATGATCGCTATCGAGAGCAATCCGCTAATCAAAAGCACCAGAGGTAGCAGTGTGCCCACGAAGATACGCACATTCGATGCGGGCCAGGCCTTGATCTGAACCATTCGATCGAGGTCGGATCGAAAGTCAAAGCGCAGGATTCCGGCCAGATAAGTAATCCCTAGAAAACAGATCAGGCAAGAACTACCCAAAGCCATTTCTAGTGACTCCTCCTCGTTCACCTTGCCCGCCAATACGCTGACGCCGATCGTAACTAGAGCCACAATAAACACGCCAGCCGCCAATGTCCCGCGCGCCTTGCGCAGCACTGAAATGAACTTAACCCAAGCGACGGCGCCTACTGGCCCGCGACCAAATAAATGCGGAATTCGCCACCCTACGGTGTGCTCCGAGGGTTTGCCGCCGGTGAAGAAGTTTCCCCGACGAACTTGCGACAAGCGCTTCGCGATTGCCTCGGAGGTCTCTAGCGAATTCTCGCGGTAATCGATCGGCAACCTCGCCGTCACTTCAAACAGAATCACTCCGAGAACCATGCAAGCGGCACCCCACGCTAAGAACTCTGTAACAGTCGTAGCTGCCATCATCTCGGCCCACGGCCGCATGGGTAAGAGCAGCGCTTGCAGTACAGGATTCTTGAAGAGGTCCTCGCCCGAGAACTCGAGACTCAGGTTTCCGAGCAGGGGATCAGTGATTCGTCCGCCAAATATAACGGCCATCACCAGGAGCCAGACAAGAAGCCCGAGAATGACCCGGAGCGAAGTCAGACTGCGACGACGCAACAAGTTCCCGAGGCGACTCTCTGCACCGCCCAAGAGGAGCGAAAGACCCTGCCTAACGATTCCCAAGGTCATTATTGCAGTCATCGCCCCCAGGAATCCAAAGACTGGATTGGGCATGCGTTGAAAGGTCAACAGGCCCAACATCAGAGCTCCGAATAAGGAACGAGCCAAGTCGACAATCATCCGATAGCGGACGAGATCACTGCGAGAAACGGGTGCAGCGAATAGTCGCTCGATGTCTTGTTTGGGCAAATAGACGCCGCGGACCGACACTGCCGAAACAATGGTGAGCAAGGCGAAGATCCCCATGGCGACCTGCGTCCAATTTCGCACGATCTCCGGGCTAGTGGCAGCGGCAGGCGAGACGTTTTTCCAAGCCAGCATTGAGGCAATCCAAGCGATGCCAAGGCCAGCACCGACCAAGCCAAATAAGCAACCCGAAGGAGACTTCAGCTTGCGTAGTTGACGGCGTGCTGAGCCACGCAATTTCATGAGCGCCAGCTCGAGAAGTACCCGGTTCCCGAAGATCACGATCCTTTGGCTTCTGAGATATCTGCGGCCTGTGCGCCATCGCCCGTCGCAGCCATGAAGATCTCTTCCAAGCTCCCCACTCCCCCTTCTACATGCAAAGCGCGAGCTTCCTCCAAACTCCCACGAAAGACCAACTTGCCTTGATCGATGATCAAGAGGCTGTCCGCCAACTCCTCGATCAGCTCAAGTAGGTGGGAAGATAAGATGACCGCAGCTCCATTAGCGGCGATGCTCCGGATCGCATCCTTGGCTGCCCGGATTCCACGTGGATCGAGCCCCGAAAGCGGCTCGTCCATCAAAATCACTTTCGGGTGCGACATCCACGCACAACTGAAAGCGAGTTTCTGGCGCATGCCACGCGAGAGTTCGCCCCCCAATGCATCGCGTTTGGCGGTCAACTCAAAACGTTCGAGCAGAGCATCGCATTCCGGCTCCCAATTCCTGATGCCGTACAACTGCGCGGTGAATTCTACGTGCTCACGCACGGTCAAAGTATCGAAGGGCTGCGGATCATCCGGCACCCAAGCGAGACACCTCTTGGCTTCAACCTCCTCGCTTTGAAGATCAAAGCCAACGACCTCGACTTGTCCTGACTGCAAGGGCAAGACCCCTGCAATCGAGCGCAAAGCCGTCGTCTTGCCCGCCCCATTGGGGCCGACAAGACCCAAGATTTCCCCGGCGCGTATGCCGAACGACAAGTCATCGACTGCAACCGTATCACTATAGCTGCGCGACAAGTTCCGCACGCGTAAGACGAACGGCGCCGAAGTCTCAATAGACTCCTCCCCCTCGGGAAGAACCGGATTCGAATCAAACTCAACCACGGAAGGCCAGAAGTTCCATAAAGCGACGCGCCGAGATGGCGGGGAGTTGGGCGATCGCCTCGCGAATCTCCTCCTTCTGTCCGTCCGGAACTTCCGAGCCGCACATGGCGTTGAACTTGGCGTCCATTTGCTCGTCGCTCATCGGATTACGCGGATCGCCGATCGGGAAATCTATCTGCTTCTCAAACTTACGGCCAGCGCTGGCATCGACTGCCACGTGGCAGCGCTGGAGCGCTGGGAAAGCCGCCTCGAAGTCCAGGTTGGCCGAGACCTTGATCTTATTCAGGTTCATGCGAATGCGCGGATCCTGAATGATGTCCTTCTCGAACAAGTCCGGAGTCACGCGGCCATAAGCCAAAGCCGCGGCGATGCAATAAGGCAAGGAGTGACCCGCAGTCTCGCGCGTTTGCGGATCGTACTTGCTCGGATCTGAGAGGATATCCGCGGCCTTGACCAACGTTTGAATACGAACCTCTTCGATGTCCTCGGCCGCCAAGTCGTTCTCGGCACAAATCGTGAGTACGCAGGAGATCGGTGCGTGGGTCAGAGATTCCGTCGAAAAAGCCTTCATGCCGCAATTCAGAATGCGCCAGCTATCGCCCAAGCCATCCGTCAAGATCTCAAGCTTCCACTCGGGTCCGGAAGTCTCGGCTAGGCCTTCCTTGCCGCAGAAAACCTGTTCTGGTCCTTCGTAACCAGCGCGTGCAAGCAAGGCTGCCCATGCGCCGGCTTGCGTAGCCATCGGGTCGACGGTGTTCTTCATCATGGTCAACTTGCCTGCGGAGACGCAGCCAAGTGTCCCGTGACGCGAACCGGCAATCCCGATGGCGTGCATGGTTTGATCCTCGGTAAGTCCGAGAACTTTAGAGCAAGCCCAGGCCGCTGCGAAGGCGGTGAGAGTTGCATGGTGCCAACCGCGCTCGTGGATTCCAGGGAAGGCCGCTTCGCACAATCGCATTTCGAGCTCGTAGGCCAAGGCAATTGCCAGAACCACATCCTCGCCGCTCGCATCCACCGATTCCGCACAAGCCCAGACACCAGGAATGATGTCTGAGGGGTGGCTCGGATCCTGCTTCCAGTAAATGTCGTTGTAGTCGAGTGCACGCACGGCCAAGGCGTTGAGGAACGAAGCCGAAACTACATTCGCCATCCGACCGGAACCGATGATTCGACACTGAGACTCACCGCCGAGTTCACGATCAACCTTGTCTGCAATCCCGTAATCGTGCGTACGCACGCCACCGAAGGCACAGCTGACGGTGTCGTAAACGAAGCGTTGTACGGAGGAAACGACTTCAGCGGGCAAGTCGGCAAAGGTGACCTGAGAAGAAAAAGCGGCGAGTTTCTGACTGACAGTACCCATGAAGTGCTTGAAATCGATTTGTGCGGAATAGGTGGTTGGAGCTCTCAGACAGCCAATGAGGTCAGATTGCGCGCAACCTCTTCAGTCACTTCAAGGCTGCTATTTATGCCGCCCATGTCGTAGGTCCGAATCTTACCTTCAGCTGTGGTCTTGCCCATCGCACCAAACAAGGCTACATCAACTCCACCGAGAATCTCAAGGCTCCGATCCGGCAGAGGATTGCCTGCCTGCTTCCAGAATTTCCAACCGATGTCGGCGTGGACGTATTCGGCGTCAAATTCCATAGGGTCGAGAACAATCGTCGCCGCTTCCATTACGTCGTTAGCGATGCCGTCGCCGGGCATCCAAGCAATTCTCGACTTGCCATATTACGATTCCTGCTCGCGCAGGCTTCCTTCCTTTTGGGTGTGTTTTGAGTCCTCGCCGGACCGCCTCCTGTCGGCATCTAGTCCGAGGGGCGCAAGGGTACTTTCCCCCATGGCCAACCGCCACAAGAGAGCCGCCTTCATCCGGCTCGATCCTGCTTATTGACTCTTCCCGGCTCAACGCGCCTGATGGCAGGCAGAACACTGCCCGACGGTCATCCTCTCGCACCCGGCCATGCCCGAATTCCAACTTATCGCCCACCGCGGCTTCCCCCAGCGCTATCCGGACAATTCCCTCTCAGGAATCATTGCCGCCTTGGACGCTGGCGCTACTTACCTGGAAGTCGATGTTCAGCTTTCGACCTCCGGCACGCCCTACCTATTCCATGACGAATCGCTCAAGCGAGTCTCTGGCTTCGAAGGGAAGCTGGTGGAGCTTGATGACGAAGGTGTCTCCAAATTGCGCGCTTCCGAGGCCGCACGCTTTGGTGAACAGTTCGCCGACGAGCCGATCGCGAAGCTCCGGCATCTAGCCCAAGAGCTGAGCCTACGTCCCGAAGTCTTCACCTTCGTCGAGATCAAACCGATCGCCCTCGATACTTTCGGTGTTGGCCATGTGGTCGAAAAAGTGGCCGAGTGCCTCAAGGACTTGGAGGGAAAAGTCGCGATCATCTCTTTCTCCGCCCCTTGCCTGCGAGCCGTGCGCGAGTTGACATCCCACCCCATCGGCTTGATCCTCGAGACTTGGGAACAACTGGAGACGGACGCCCGAGAGCTGAACGGAGAGTATATCTTCTGCAACCATGAGAAGCTCCCGGCGCAGGGCCAGATTAAAATGGACGCCAAGTTAGCGGTGTACGAAGTCATCGACCCAACCCTCGCAACGAAACTTGTTGAACGCGGAGCACAGTTCGTCGAGACATTCAACTATCCAGAGATGAGTGCAGCGCTCGGACTGAACAAGACTCCTCGCAAGAGGTCACGACGTTGACCGCAGAATACGACTTCACAGTCATCGGCGGTGGTATTCACGGCGTCGGTGTGGCTCAAGCCGCCGCAGCTGCCGGATACAAGGTTGTACTTCTGGAACAATCGTCGCTAGCTGCGGGAACGTCGAGCAAGTCCAGCAAGCTAATCCATGGTGGGCTGCGCTACCTCGAGAGCTTCGAGTTCAAGCTGGTGCGAGAATCGCTCAGCGAACGCACGACGCTTCTGCGCATCGCCCCTAATCTTGTCCACTACATCCCCTTCTACATTCCGATCTACAAGGAGACTAAGCGGCGCCCTTGGCAGGTTCGAGCCGGTTTAACGCTCTACTCCCTTCTCGCAGGATTCCAACCGGACTCGCGCTTCTCCGTCTTGCCAAAGAGCCGTTGGAAGGATCTCGACGGCCTGCGCACCGACGGATTGCAGCAGGTCTTCCAATACAACGATGCTCAAACCGACGACGCGCTACTCACCCAGGCCGTGATGAAGTCCGCAATGGATCTTGGCGCCCAATTTTGTTGTCCGGCCGAATTCCGCCAAGCAACGCGCATCGACTCGGGCTATCGAGTCAACTACTTCCAATCCGGTAAGGAGCGCGAACACACAACAAACATCTTGGTCAACGCGGCCGGTCCGTGGGTCAATGACACTCGCAGTCGCGTCCTGCCCGAGCCCCCCGGTATCGAAGTGGATCTCGTTCAAGGTACGCACATTGAGCTCCCCGGACAGGTCGCGCGTGGCATCTACTACACCGAGGCTCCGAGCGACCAGCGGGCCGTCTTCACGATGCCGTGGAAGGGACACACCTTGGTGGGAACGACGGAGCACTTCCACGAAGGCGATCCGGCTAGCAGTGCCCCCACTGCAGAGGAGGTTGAGTATCTACGCGAAACCTATCTCGCCCACTTCCCTCAAGCTGACGCGACAGTCCTTCACTCTTGGGCAGGCTTGCGTGTACTCCCGCGCGCCAGGGGCTCAGCCTTCAAGCGCACTCGCGAGACCATCTACAGGCGCGACAACCCGAAGGATCCGCACTACATCGCGATCTACGGCGGCAAGCTGACCGGCTACCGTGCCGCCGCGGAGAAGGTCATGGAGCGCGTCAAAGCCTCCTTGCCCGCGCGCGAATCGAAAGCGGACACGCGCACGCTGGAGCTTTGAAGCCTTGCGAGCTTCTGAATCTTCCCACCTCGTCGGGAGCGCAAGTGCCATGTAAGCCCCTTGGCTGACCCCTTGCTGATCCTCCTCTCGTTGATCTAGGGAGTCTTTTCATCGGGGCTACGAGATCAGCTGCGGCTAGAATGCGCCCCCCATGAAAGGCTACCTCCACTTCCTACGCGCCGAACCGCGATTTCTGGCCTTTGGCTTCGCACTAACCTTCTTCTCCTCCTTCGGCCAGACCTTCTTCATCGCACTATTTGGTGAGGAGTTTCGGGAAAGCTTCGAGCTCTCGCACACGGACTATGGAACCACCTATTCCGTAGCCACCCTATGTAGCGGAATGACGATCATCTACGTGGGGCGCAAGATTGATCACGTCGATCTGCGCAAGTTCACGTTGTGGCTGTGCGTCGGATTGATGCTCGCCTGCGCACTCTTGGCGGGAGCTGTGCACGTGGCGATGTTAGCCGCCGCCTTCTTCCTGCTACGACTCTGTGGACAGGGATTACTTGGCCACACGGCATTGACGAGCATGTCGCGGTACTTTCATGAAAATCGTGGCAAGGCTCTGAGCATCGCGGGCTTGGGTTATGCGGCGGGCGAAGCGATCCTGCCCTCGATCGCCGTCGCGGCCATCGCAATGGCCGGTTGGCGCCAAGCCTGGATCGGTGCAGGTGCTTGCGTAGCGTTTCTTTTAATCCCGGGGGTGCTATTCCTTCTACGCGGCCACGCCGAACGGCACACACGACACCTGGAGCACACCGAAAAAAACGCTTCCGCCCGGAACAGAGTCGGTAAACAGTGGACCGTGCGCGAGGTTCTCCGCAGCTTCCGCTTCTACGGCTACCTGCCCGCTGTGATGGCGCCCGGGTTCATCATGACCGGCATTTTCTTTCACCAAGGCCAACTGATCGAATCGAAGGGTTGGGACAAGAGTTGGTTCGCCGCCTGCTTCATGGCCTTCGCCGCGGCACAAGTTCTAACCGGGCTGGTCGCCGGACCTTTGGTCGATCGATTTGGTGCTCGAAACTTGCTGCCTCTCTTCTTACTGCCGATGGCCTGCGGCGTCGCAGTGATTGGGGCCACATCGACACCCATGACAGCCGTAGTTTTCCTTTCATTGTTCGGAGCAACCGGTGGACTGGGTGGTCCGATCGTCGGTGGCATGTGGGCCGAGGAGTTTGGCACGCAACACTTGGGCTCGATCCGCGCCATGACAACATCAGTAATGGTCTTTGGTACCGCGGGATCACCAGCGCTCTTTGGAAAGCTGCTCGACTCACAGGTGTCTATCGATGACATCGCCTGGATGTGCTGCGCTTATGCGGTGGTCGGCATGGCGCTAGCCACGGTTGCGTCCCGGCTGCGCAGAACTTGAACTAGGAGTTTTCGTGCTCTGTAACGAGGCGCTTGGGCGCTGTGTTGCACCAAGCGAGTCGCAATCCCTCGCGCACAGCTTTGACCTTTGCGCGAGAGAGCTCCACCCGGGTCCAACCGCGTTTTCCCCACGCGCCTTTGAACGGCGAGTAAGCTTGCGCGTCGACCAGCATCAACCGTTCCTGTTCGGGCGGTGTGAGCTTCAGCATTGCCCAATCCTCATCGGGTCCGAGGCTAGCGAATACTTTCCCGCAGACTCGGAAGTCCGGATGGTCCATGTGCGACTCTTCCGAAGCTTCGGGAAAACAGAGGGCCAGGGTTCGAAATTTTTCGGCGTCCATAAGTCTCGCATGCGTGTTGAGACAAGCTTAGTCAGAGCTTGAAGGTGAAGCCATGGTACTCATTGTTCGGAATACCTATCCTCCATCGCTCCCAGTACGTAGCGATCCATTCATCAAGATTGAGGTCCCCATGATGTTCACCGCAACGACTCTCCTCTGCCTGGCCACATTCGGTTCCGCCCAAGACAGCCCGGAACTAAACGCAAAGACATTCGACGGGTTACTCGAACAGATTCTCCCCGAGCGTGCCGACCTCGAATGGAAGGACATCGACTGGCGAGTTTCGCTGGGCGTGGGAATTGCCGAAGCCAGAACTGCGGACAAGCCGATCTTACTCTGGGCGATGAATGGTCATCCCCTTGGCAGTGTCTGAAACAATGGCGTCGCAACCAGACGGTCTGTCTGGTCGAACAAAGAAGTTCAAGCGCTCCTGACCAACTTCGTGCCCGTCGCCGATGAGGTGGCGCGCCTGCAACGTGGTGAAGATGCGGAAAGTCGTTTCTTCCAAGGCTTCTCGGAAGAGGGTCATTACCGAGGACGCACTGAACCGACTAACACACGCCAAGGGATCTATGCCGCCACTCCCGGTGGAGCGTTTCTCGCCTCAGTCAACACACGGGATGCCAAGCGTGTGGCCGAGATGCTTGAGACGGCGCTGGCAAAGTGGGATCAGCTGGAAAAAGGTGAGCGCCTGGGAGCTGAGTACAAGATCGAAGCATCGGCGCGCTTCGAACGATTCTATCCAGAAGACGGCTTGATTCTGCGCTGCACTTCACGCGACATGAAAGTGCAAGAAGAGCTGCGTGATTCAGATTGGCGGCGCGACGCTTGGAACCAGGACTTCGTTTGGTTTCGCAAGTCGGAGGTCGATTCGATGCTGCCGGAAAAGAAGGTCGGTGCGCGCAAAATGATGCCGAAGAGCCTGGTTGAACGCTTGGCGGCAAACCACCTACTCGACAATGTACGCGGCCAAACCCCCGCCTATCGCAACTCAGATATCAAGCTTGCGGAACTGAGCTTCGTGGTCACCGAGATACAGGACGGAAGCCTGATCCTCGCCATCCAGGGAAAAACGCGAGCCGAGAGAACAAAGGGCGAGGGCGGGGCTAATTGGGAGAATGGGCTTGAATGCCAGATCTTGGGCTACGCACGACATGATGGTGTGCGTTTCACTGGGTTCCGAATGATTGCCCTGGGCCGTCGCTGGGGTCAAACCCAGTACAACGCACGAGAGGGACAGGCTGATTCGAAGCTAGGAATTGCCTTGGTGCTCGATTTGGACGCGCCACGTGTCGCCCCCTCCAACTACTGGCGTTACGGCTGGCTCTAGCTGCGCAGATCGACTGAACGATCTTGAGATATGTTGTAGCGCTGGAGGATTCGGGGGCCGGCAAGCTGCGTTTCATCGATATCGAGAACAATGCGTTTCTCCGCTGATGTACGAATATCGATAACGCCTTCCGACTCTCCAACGAGGTCTACGAAATGCCGCATGTTGCGCGGCCGAATTCCGTTCACACAGACAACGGACTCCGCATTGCAGTTCTCGTAGCCAACGTTGATTTCATCGGCCAAGACTTGACCAATGACGACGACTTCTTGCTGTTCTTCACTGATGATCCCAGCGTAGTAGAGTTGTAGAAACTCCTTGGGCCCACGATCCCACCAGTCAGTCCAGCACGCAAGAAAGTCACGGGATAGGGTCTGAAAGACGATCCCGCCAAAGACGAAGTAGGTGGCACACTTGTCGAAGGAATTCCTTGGTACGAGGAATTCGGCGGCAGTCAAGCTCAGCTCAATCTCGATCACATCTCCGTCCCGCAGAACAGAAAGGGTCAAGCTATCCCCCACAGCGAGTTCGCCCAAGAGCACATCAAATGCAGTCCGATACAACTCGCGATAACGAACCGTCCCGTTGTTCGCTATTGAATGTCCGCCAATCTCGAGCATGACGTCACCGACTTGCACCTTGCCACAAGAGCTACTACCGAACTGAACCGCTCCGACAAGGACACCACTCTGTTCCGGAGAAAGATTCAATGAACGGCAGAGCACCGGGTTCTCAAGGGTTTGAACGATAAGGCCCAAACCAGGAACCTGGACATAGGGTTGGGACTTTGCGTTCCGCAGGAAGTGATCGATGATCGGCGTGGGTACCATCTCTCCGATATTCTCGGCATCCTCCAAGGACTGGAAGGCGATACCGATCAACTTGCCGTCCATTAGGACGGGACCGCCGCTATTTCCGTCATTGATCGCCGCATCGACAGTAATCGCCAACAAGTGCCGTTGAGAGTGCGCGTAGCGCTGCACTTCCACACGGCTGACGACACCCTGGGTCACTGAAATCTCTTCGCCGCCGACAGGATAACCGACCACCGAAACTGGATCGCGCAGGGAGGGCAAGACACCGATTTCCACCGGCGTTACATCATCCATGAAGTGTTCGCCCGTGACTCGCAAGACAGCCAAGTCGGCGTCGTGACAAATGGACTCGACGCTAGCTAGATACTTATTTGGATCGGACAGCTTCTGCACCTGAATAAAGGTGGCATCAGCAACTACGTGGGCTCCGGTAAGAACCAAGCCCGACTGCAACACGACTCCGGATCCCGTCCCGCTCTCTGGCGTTTCAGATTGCCACGGAGCGTTGTAGTTGGGTTCCTGTGTGGTTGCGTAGATCCGCACGACGGCAGAGTGTTCCATGATTCCTGCTAACCTACGAAGGCGACGGCACGCATCCAACTTGCGATGTCCTGGATTTCTTCCTGACAGACTTGGTGTTCCATCGGATAGGTGCGATAGACCGGGTCAAAGCCCATCTGGCGTAGGCTCTCTGTGCTGTTCTTCCCAAGAATCTCCGGGACTACGGGATCTTTGGATCCGTGAGCGACAAGGATCTTAAGTTCCCGGTTCGCAGGCGCGATCTCCACGCTCTCGCTCGTCGCAAAGTAGGTCGAGAGAGCCATCATTCCCGCCAACGGTTTGGCATAGCTCAACGCCGCTTCGTAGCCAACGGCTCCGCCTTGTGAAAACCCAGCGATCAAAATTCGCTCGCTTGGAATGCCGCGCTCGATTTCGCGATCGATCAAATCATGCACAGCCGCTGCCGAGGCAAGGAGCTGCCCCTCATCAAAATCGCGCTCCACCCCGATACTCCGGATGTCATACCAAGCGGGCATCGTCATGCCCCCGTTGATCGTGACTGGAATCGAAGGAGCGTTGGGAAAGACATAGCGAATAGGCAAGTCTTGGGCAGAGTTCAATTCGGGCACGATTGGCTCGAA
>JBLIOI010000062.1:0-27070 GCA_047639675.1 Planctomycetota bacterium
AGGAAGTTGGTCGTTCCTTTGGTTAGGACAAGCCACGACAGGAATGCCAACGGCGCGCTGTTCAGAATTAGATGGTTGATGCTGTAGTGGATGAAGGGCGCGAAAACGATGCCACGCAATCCAAGCTTGGTGCGCGGCAAGATCCCCCAACTCCAAAAGACATGGCCTTCCAAATAGTTCGCCAATTCAACACACCACATAAGGGCCACTAAACCTGCGCTGCAGGCCAAAGCTCGAACCCAAATGGGAGAGCGCTCCATCAGTCGTCCACGTCCGTGGTGAAGGCCACTCGGTTTTGAGCCAGCCAACGGACTGCCACAATGGTTGTCGCCTCAGAGCGGAACTCGGCCCAAGGAGCCGACAGTCCATACTCAACGACTCCAGCCTTGTAGCGACGAAAGGCCTCCGATTGAGTAGCGACCAGCGCCAATTGCTTGCGCTGGGTTTTGCTCTTGATAGTGCGCGCAAAGCTCAACATTACGCCCTTCTCATCGAGATCAAAGCTTGCGGGCAAGGCCAACCAAAGGTGGCCCTCCAAAATGGCGCGTACCAAGGCCAAGTGTTCGGCCTTCCACAGGGGTATGTCATCGTCGACTTCTTCGTCCAATGAACGCTCATCCTCTGCGGTCAGCGTGACCATCATCCCTGTTCGCGGATTAAGGTAAGCAGTCGTCTCGTCGTTGAGCTCTTCGACGGCGTCAATCACGTCGCCGGTGAATACGGGTAGGGGCATGCGCAAGAAGCTACACACCCGAGGGTTGGCTGTTAAGAGGTTCGGCGGGAAACGCGCACGTCAAGAGCACTTCCTACGCTAGGCTGGCCCCCATGTCGCGTTTCTACTCCATTTTTTCGGCCCTCCTCCTACCCCTCTGCGCATGTTCTGGCCCCCAAAACGATGCGCCGCCCCATGTTCTGATTGTCCTGGTTGATACGCTCCGCGCAGACCACATGGGCATCGGTGGTTATCATCGAGATACGACTCCGGGCATTGACGCGCTCGCCAAGGAGGGCACTGTTTTTGCGAATCACTTCGCCAACGCCCCCTGGACCAAACCCTCGGTTGCCTCGATTCTCACAGGACTCTTGCCGCCCACCCACGGTTGCCAATGGGGCGACTTCAAACTGGCTGGTAAGGGCAAGGTCGACATTCTTGCTGAGAGCTTCAGCACCTTGCCCGAGATCCTGAAAGAGTACGGCTATGCGACGCACGCGCTCATCAATAACCAGACGCTAACTCCCACGATCGGCTTCGGTCAGGGATTCGACAGCTTCTCCGTTCTTTCCGGCTCTCTTATCTATGACGAGGAAGCCATCAAAGCGACGACGCAGATTCTGGATGCAGCCCGGGCGCCGACCTTCATCTGGTGCCACTTAATGGCTCCGCACAACTATGAGCTTGCGCCCAACCTTCAACGCAATTTCACAAGTACGAGCCGTACGCAAATTGCTTCCACGCTACCGGGCGCTAGCCACCTGCACCAGGAATACGGTCTGCAATTCCATGAGGATGCCGTCGATACCTATGACGAAACCGTCTTGTGGATGGATGGTGTTGTCACCGAGTTGATTCAGTCCGTCCGCGAAGAACATCCCAATACAATTGTCGTCTTGACATCCGATCACGGCGAAGAGTTCGGTGAACACGGCGGCTACTTGCACAGCCGGACACTCTTCAACGAACTCTTGCGAGTGCCGCTTGTCATATGGGCGCCAGATGTAAAGGCTGCGGTTACCGTGTCTGACTTGACTCAGTCCGTGGATCTCCTGCCAACCCTTTTAGACCTACTAGAGCTCCCGCCAGTTCCCACGCAAGGAGAGGCCCTGTTCAACGGCGAGGCGCACAGTGGAGAACTCTACGCTGAGAAGCGCACGGGCAACGCGGCCAAGCGCGCGCTGATCACGCCCAATGGCAAACTCATCGAGAGCAAGGCGCCGGGGCCTGACGGTATGAAACCTGCCATGAGCGGAAAGAGCACTTGGCTCTACTTCGACGATCCGACGGGTGCCGAAGTGCTAGATAGTGAATCGATGCTCTCGGAGACGAAGCTCAACGACGGCCGCGTGCGTCTGGATGAGATCTGGGACTCCGCTCAAGACTTGTACAAATTCCACAGCGAAAAGGGGCGTACACAGCGGACCTTGACACAGGAAGAATTAGAAGTCCTACGCAAGCTGGGCTACGTCGAGTAGCCCACAAGGAATCAGCCCCTTCCTTGCGCAGAACACTCCGGCGAAATGCGCCGCCAGACATCCGACTGGAGCAACCCTTCCGGATCTAACTCCTGCTTTAGTGCGCGGAACTTATCTAGACACCCCTCAGGATAAAAACGCGTCGCATCTTCCGCGCGCAGAACCAAGTCCTTGGCAAAGTAGAACTTCCCTCCGGCTTTGAGGACGATCTCCGTCATCTCGTGACAGTGCTTCCAAAGAGCCTCACGGTTTTTTGGAGTGACTTGGAAGTCCAGCGCAAAACTCCAACCATCCAGCGAGTGAGTCAGCCAAAAGGGATCAGGCTTATGGCGCTTGAGCACGCCGAGGTAGGGCGTGAAACCCTTGGCATGGCAGAGCTCTAGAATCTCGGTGTAGACAGCGTGCGCAGACTCATCCGGAACAAAGGGCTGATACTGGATCAAACCATGGGTGTGATGACGTCCGTAGGCCCACTTCCAGTTGGGCACGAAGTCGAGCAGGAAGTTGAACCCCGCATGCGATTGGCGATAGGGCCCTTGCATCTGTTCCACACGGCCCGCGTGGTACTTTGCCAAGTTGACCATGCGCATGCCGAGATCGTTGCCAAAGATGTACAAGCCGCGCCAGACTTGATCCTTGGGCACGACTCCCAGGATCGCGCTGGGAAGTTCCTGGTGCGATAGCTTGAGCGTTGCTTCGGGATCGGCGTCCTCGCCAGGCTCCAAGTAACGCGCATCGTGAATCAAGCCACGCCCCAATTGATCGCCCGTTGCAAAGCAGTCGATCCATCCGACAAGGTAGTCCGTGCTCGACTTTTTCTCCTCGATGTAATCCATCATCGCGCGCAAGGTGCGCGTGGAAATACCGCGCACTTCGATTTCACCAGAGTGAACGCGCTTCGTCTTGAGCTTGGCTCGACTGAAGGTACCCAAGAGGCCCATGCCTCCGATCGCCGCGTGAAAGAGATCCGCGTTGTTCTCACGGTCGCAGGTGCGCACTTCACCGGAAGGCAAAACGATGTCGAACTCGACAGTATTATCGCCCCAGGTGCCGACCTTGAAGTTGTTCTTTCCGTGGATGTTCATGCCTAAAGCGCCGCCGGCTGTGGGAAACATGGTTCCCGAACAGACCTTGGGCCAAAAGCCATGGGGCAATAGGAACTTCCACATATCTTCCAAGCTCGCGCCCGCTTCGACTTCGATCACTCCGCTTTCTTTGTCAAAGGACAAGATGCGGTTCATGCGAGTCATATCAAGCACGTGACCTTCGCTGTTGCAGCTCGGGTCGCCATAGCTGCAACCGGTTCCGCGCAAGGTCAGGGGCTTACCTGACTCGCGTGCAATCTCGTAGCAACGAACGATCTCTTCGACTGTGGTCGGACGCAGCACTCGGTTGTAGTTACCGACGCTCATTCCCCAGCCTTCGACGTATTCGTAATCCGATTGCGGGTTCGCAGTCGTTGCTCTTTCGCTACTTGTCATCCCTTGGCTCAAACGTTGAGTTTGCGGAAGAGGAACGAAGGGATGTTTTTGATAACAGTCATCATTAGCCACCACTGTCGCGGTACGTAACGCACCTGCGCCCCTGAGCGCGCCGCTGATAGAATCTGCGCAGCAGCTTCTTCCGCCGTGATCAGCCAAAATAACCCGTCCATGCCCTCGGTCATCTGCGTTGCGATGAAGCCCGGCTTGATCGTGACCACATGCACGTTGCTTTCAGACAAGCGATTGCGCAAGGATTCGAAGTAGGTGTTCATCGCCGCCTTGGTCGTGCCATAGATCGGCGCGCCCCGCCGTCCGCGATCTCCAGCAACAGAAGAGATGCCCACAAGGGATCCAGCACGTTGCTTGCGGAAAAAGTTAGCAACCGGATTGCACCAAGCGACGCAACCACCGATGTTGACCGCCAACATCTGCATGTCCTTCTCCGTGTTGAATTCGTCGGGCTCGACCTTCGGCATGATGCCCGCGGCGAAGACCACTAAATCGAGTCCTCCGAGTTCACGCACTATTCGCTCAAACAACTCGGCGACTTCGTCCGTGTTGGAGACGTCGTGAACATGAGTGTGAACCGCTGCGCCGCTCTTAGCGCACGCTGCTTGGCACTCATCCTTGAGGTCAGCTAACTTGTCCGCGCCGCGCGCGATGGCGGCGACGGCGTAGCCCTCGGTTGCAAGCTGGCGTACCAGCGCCGCTCCCATCCCGGAACTCGCTCCGATGATCAGGGCGCGTCTTTTGTCTACGGGAATTCCATTTAGGTGAGGCGCCTTGGAATTCGTTTGAGGGGTGGCTTCAGCGTGGCTCGCACTCATCGAGGCGTCAGTCCTGCGTATCAGAGGGGAGTCGGAGGCGCGGAGTCATTCCGCGGGGATATTATCGTCAGACAAGTCCCAATTCCCAACCAACTTTGCGCCCTGTGCGCGACTTCCTGTATCAACCGCGCTTTTTATTCTTGGCCTTGCCGCCCTTCTTGCCTTTGCCGCCACCCTTCTTGCCCTTGCCGCCCTTCTTGGCCTTGCCACCTTTCTTGCCTTTGCCGCCCTTCTTGGCCTTGCCGCCCTTCTTGCCCTTGCCGCCTTTCTTGGCTTTGCCGCCCTTCTTGCCCTTGCCGCCTTTCTTGGCACTCGACCGAGCTTTCTTCTTCTTGATGGCGCTCTTCTTCTGAGCTACTTCCTTACGAGCCTTTTCGACCTTCTTCTCAGCGATCTTCTTGCGCTGTATAGCTGCGCCTAGGACTGCTTGGCGCTTCGCTACGCTGATGCTCCCTGAGGTTCCTAAGGAACCGAGGTACTTCTCAAGAGCGATCTCATGGGCGCTCGGCGCAGGCACTCCGCGTTGCTGAACTTTCCTCTGAGCACTTTGCCGTGGAGTTGTACCGCGCGCCTTCTTGCCAGACTGTTTCGGAGCAGCTTTCTTTGATGGAGCCTTCCGAACAGGCTTCGCTGGGGTCTTCCGAGCGACCTTCTTGCGGGCCCCGCCCTTTTGTGCCGTTTTTCCGCGAGCAGTGCCATCCGACACTCCGCCTTCCAAAGCCGCCATCGCGCTCGTTCCGCAGAACAAGAGCGCGCAGGCCAAGAAGCTAATTTGAATCCATCTACTCATACGTCGTTCCTCATGATGTTGAATGAAAGTGAAGCATGGAATCGCCGGCTGCACCACCCTCGCAACCCTCGATTTTTGCCGCCGGTGTCCCTAACCGTCACCGAGGCTCTCCAAGAGGGCTTCGGCAATTGCCTGGGCCAATAAGTTGTTGCCATCCTTACTGAAATGGCAGCTGTCGTGGTACAGCGCCCGAGTCACATCCTTGAAGATCATCGATGCGTCAAAAAACTCGAGGCCTTCCGCAGCCAGCTCTTCGCCGCTCGCCCGCAACAACGGATAGCCGATCAACACGCCCTCCTTCCAGAGCGCGCTGATCTTGCCTTTTTCGATTTCTGTGGGAGCCATCGGCTTGGCGCCCGGGTCGTGAAGCGTCGGTTGTAGAACGTGCAAGTAATCCATGTCGTAAAGCTCACACAGAGATTGGATCTGACGTGAACTCTCCATCCAGAGGTCAACGCACTCCTGGATGCCCTCTTCGACACTCCCCTCGAATGGAGAGCCTAGAACGCCAGGGGCGAGGTCTCTGCCGCCTAAATGCTCCATGTACTCATCTCGCGCACTCTCGTAGGTGTTGCGCGCACGCTCAACTTGGCGCTTGGTGAAGAAACCCCACGTTGCGCTCCAGAAGTGATCATCGGCCAAAGTCTCATTGACGACCGAAACCAAGACTTCCTTGGCACGTTCCGCTCGAGCGAACAGTTTTTGCTGTTCCGCTCCCTGGCCCAGTGCGCCGGCAAACCTCATCCAGTGCGAATAGGACGGGTAGTTCGGATCCATATTGACCGAACGGTTCTTGTTGCCGAGGGCAACCTCGTTGAAGCCGTCTAAGTTGATCACCGCATCTGGGCGAACACCGGAGACCAGGAGGTGAGTGAGCCGCATCAATTGTTGCGGCTGCTTGTAGCCTCCGCGTGCATATCCCATGAACTCTATTCGGCGGCCTTCGAGTTCAGGTGAAGCTTGCAGCAGGGTGCGCAAGGGTCCGACTCCATGCATGCTGAATAGCCCTGCGACGGAACCGCCAAGGATCATGATGCGATAGACCTCTGAGCTGCGCACGCTGCGTTCGAGCTTGTCCCTACGCATCTGATTGAGTGTTCCTAACTCATCAAAGCCCACAAAGGGGTGGATGATTCGCGTGCGCGCCACTTGCTTAACATCGGGACCGCCACTCGCCGCATCGGCGGGTCCAGGAAGCGCGTCGGTCAGGCGGCTGCGCAGTTCGACGATGGAGACCCTCGTTGCCTGCGCATCGTAGGTGTCACTCTTGGCCATCAAAAGTCCACGTAAGCCAAGATCCCCTAGCACGAGCCCAAGTGGAACTCCTACCAAAACCAGCATGAGAAGCTTGCGCCAAAGTGGAGTCGGCGTAGCCATCGGATTCTTAGGTTCGTCTTGCATCGCGCTATCTATGAGAGCTTAGCCGCCTCATCTGGCGCCACAACGTTTTTGCGATACCAACCATAAACGTAAATTGGATGCCACAAGCTCCAGAACATGGAGATCGACAATCCCCAAGCAACGCCAACTGTCGGGAACTTCCAAGCAAGCGCTGCGATCAAGGGCAGGTTGATCAGCGCTCCTACGACAGAGACAATGATCCCGATCCGTAGTGTTTTGGTGATCAAATAAAACGTGTCATTGGCGATCGAGAACGAGATCACCATGAAACCAGGAGTCAGAATCAAACAGATCGTCCAGATCGGATCGCGAAAGTCGACTGGAAAGGCCTTCGACAGTACGAACGGCAGGAAGGGCAGCATCATGAGGAGTCCACTGCTGATGATCAAACCGCTGTACAAACTCGTCCGGAAGTAAGTTTGGCACAAGCGGCGCATGTCCTTCGCCCCGGCGAGCTCTGCCATAGCAGGGAGTGCAGTCCGGCTAATGGCTTTCATCGCCATTAGCGGCACGGCCATGATGCGTTGGGCGATACGCAAGTAAGCGACCCACGCGGGCGAACCAAAGGTCTGCAGCAACAACGCCGGCAAGATCTGTCCACCGAGAGCAGCTAGGTTCTGGACCGCCCCCATGCGCATGCCCACCGCCAAGCCCTTGGTCAACGGTACATCGCGAACGTGGCGCAGAATACTGCCGAGTGATGGGATCAGGTTGGGCTGTAACTTGCACTCGCGATGATAGAGATCCATGGCCAGCAGCGAACCTACGGCGGAAGCCAACAAACTTCCGATGGCGGGCCCGCGCATATCGCCGGTGATGAGCGCTCCTGTGAGTACCAAGAAAACCCGCACGAACTCAAAGCCATTATCCGACTGCGCCAGAGGGATCATGCGCCGAGCTCCCTGAAAACCAGCGCAAGCGACCACTCGTGGCAAATCAATCAACGGTGTGAAGGCCAAGATTCCGGCATAGACGCCAACCTCATACCTCGCGTCGAGAACGTTTACCGCAATCCACGGCAAGACCAGCACACCTACGATGCCGACCGCGCCGCCAAGTACCGCGTAGGCCTTGAGCAGGTAGGCGAGCCACGAACTGGCTTCACCTAAGTCCTTCTTAGCTAGCCCAGCCGATATGTGACTGACAGCGACGGACACGAGCCCCAAGTTCACCGTAAACCACAGCAAGGAGTAGAGCGAGATCGCTACGTAGAACTCACCTTGGCTCGTCGAACCGAGCAGCAAGGCAAGTCCTGCTGCGCTGACGAAGTTCCCGACCGAAACCATCGCCGCTCCGACTTGCAGTGTACCAGTGTCGCGCAGGAACTTATTGCGAACTAGCTCTTTGAGCTTCGAGGAGATGCTCACACGAATTATTCGTTGACCCCTTGCTCAGCGCCCCTTGGGCACGAACAAGTAGTCGCCGACCTTGCCCATGTCGGACAGATCGAGTTCTTGGTAACCCAAGGAGTAGAGCTCGTCGATGATCGCTTTTTGCTCCTCCCAGAAAGGATGGTACTCCTCGCTCATGAATTCAGAGAGGATCACCGGCTTCGGGTCGCAGGCGCGAATGAAGCCCATCATTCCTTTTAGGACCCGGTGGTCGAAACCCTCCGTATCCGTCTTGATGAAGTGCGCGTGGGTCAAGCCCATGCGCGCTGCATACTCGTCGAAGACTTCAAGTTTGATCTCCTCTTCACCGTGTTCAGGATTCTCACTGACCTCGGACACGTCGCGCGTGTCGAACATCAGTTCATGAACGAGCGAATTGCCGCCAGGGTTGTAGCGCGCTTTGTAAATCGTCGCCAACCCCGCTTCATCGGAGAGCGCAAAGTTCTCCAAGGTCACGCGCTGGTCGTCGCCGAAACGCTGGCTGCAACGAGCGTGCATCTCACCCACTGGCTCGAATAGAAATCCGCGCGCTTTGGGCAAGCGATTGAGGATCGCTTCGGAAAACAACCCCACGTTGGCTCCCACATCGATGAACGTCAGATCCTCCGGCAAGTACTGCCAAATCTCCTCCAAGTCGCCTTGGATCGTTTTGCGGTGCTTCGTCTCCCAGGCCTCGAAATCGGCTTGGGCGCCTTCGCGGTTCACACCGAGGCGTTTGAGGAGGCTATTGAGAAGAGGGATTCGCATGGAGGGATTGGGCGCTGGGGAGGTCGCTGAATCATCGACCGTAGGGCGCGCTGCGAGGGAGTCTATACCGGGAATTCGGCAACGGGGAGCCTTTTGCGGAGGCTCAGGAACGGATTATCGCGCTGAGAACTCAAAGAGCACCACTTGGCGCGCGGGCAGGAGCACTTCGCGGCGCTCCCCGTCCCGCACAACGAGCGGCGCCTGACCGTCACTTGTGACCATCTTGCCCTGGACCTCGCTACCAAATTCGAGGCCGTAGCGCCCATAGCTGGCCATATCGAAGAGCATTGTGGTGCTCTGCGGCTCAGCGGAAAGATTGACGAATAGGAGCCCAAGGCGGTCCTCAAACTTCCACGCACTGGAAAGAACTTCCGGCGTGCGATAGCTGCCAGCCTTGTCAGCAAATTCCGTGCTGTTGTGCTTCCCGCCCCAATCGATGTTGTTGTAGTAGTGGTAGTCGAGTTTTATCTCGTCGCACAACATGGGAAGCGGCGGCAACATCTGACCATAGGCCAGGAAGTCCATGGCAAAGGACGTCCGCGCAGCTGCGATATCGCGCACAAACTCGCCCTTGCGTTCGTCGTAGGGACTGTTTGCCGGGTTGTCCATGGGGACCTTCTCAAACTTACCGTTCTCGAGGTAGTGCAAGATCCCCACGTCCGTCATCCCAAGAAAGCGCTCCGTCGGCGCGAACTCGTTATTGACTTCAAAGATGCCACCGGCCAGAACAACCCGCGCCGCCATCCAATAGAAAATGTCGCCGATGCGCTCGGAAATTTTGCCGCAGCCGTCGAGCACGACCGGTGCGTAGTCGTGGTAGATGTACGAAAAGACCGGCACGGTCTCCGCCAGGCCGCGCAATTGCAAGCCGCGGAAAAAGCCACCTTCTAAGCCGCCCATGAAGCCCGCGCCGTTGCGAGCCTGGTAGTAATCAAATGTGTCGATCAAGCCCTCGTGCATCAACTCCACACCGAGCGGGGTGTACGCACCGCAGGCATCAGTAAGTCCCGCTGCAGTCTGCGCATAGAGTTCGCGAAAACTAGTATTCATCCACCGTCCACGTCCTGGAGGATGGCCGTGAACTCGACTCTCACAGAGCAGGCCACGGTTGGGAGCGGAGGCGTCCATATAGAAGGAATCTACCCCCGTCAGTTCGAGTGCCTGCGCCGCACGCCGGCCGTGTATGAAACGCCAAAGCGCTGTCTCGGGGCAAGCTTCCGGTGTAGCCCGCGGCACGACGGAGATCGTCAGGCGACCCACTTCATAGGCCATCACATTCGGCAAGAAGCTCGTCTTCAAGTCCGCCAAGAATATCGCCGCATAGTCTCCATTGCGTTCGAAAGCAGCAAGGTTCGCCGGATGGAAGCCAACCTCAAGGTCGAGAGGATTGTCGTCGCGTCCCTGGTTCATGATCCAATCGAGGCCGGTCACGTGAAAGACCGGTGCATCGATCACATTGTGATAAGCCTCGTACCACGCAGACTGGTCAACGTGCGTCGACATGCCGAAGGTCGCCAATCCAATGTCTTCGTAAAGCCAATCAGCACGCTTTCCTGCAGGCTTGGTCGCATTCGGCCCATCGCTTGTACACCAGTCCGTGGTGATCGCCCACTCGCGATAATAGTCCGCCGCTCGATACCAGTCCCCGGTCGTGTTGACTCCAATCACAAAGGGGAAGTCGAGCTCAATGGCCTGGCCCGGTCGTTCATCCCAATTGCGGTAGCGCCAGTTCATCACCAACTCCCCGTTCTTCACGGGCATCTCGACACTCTTTTCCGTCGAGTGCGGATCGAAAGCTGCAAAGAAGAAACCACCACGGCCTTCCGAATAGTAGTCCACCAACTGATGCGTCATCCCGTTGTAAGCCTGCGGATAGGAAGTTTCCCCAAGCGGATTGTGCGGCATGTCGAGCGACTTCTTCGGGTTGCGAATCTTCATGCCGCGCACGAAGCCATGCACCAAGTAGTCGTCATCGGCGACCTCGCCCAAGGTCTCCAAGCGATTAAAGTTCGGGAAAAAGAGCGAATTGAGCTTGGCGGGTCCATCGTTCTTCACGTTGAGCCACAGGTACGCGAGTTCAGAATCCCAAGCCAACTCCGCGCGCACTTCTAACTCGATCTTGTCGCTAAACTTCCAAGTCATGCGAAGCGTCTGCTTCTCGGCGCTTTCCTCTAGTACCTCAAAGGAGAAATCGAGAACCTTCGGGCTCCGCCGATTGAAGAGCGAAATACGCGGAGGACTCGCCCCGTTGCGCGCACTGGGCAAGAGATCCAACTGGCTCGTCTTATTCCGAACTGCGCGAATCCGCCCGTCTAGAAGATCAAAATCGATGCGCATCGACTTGTTCTCCAGGACCAAGCGCTCCTTACGCAAAACCTGAGCCCGACCAAAAGAAGAGCTCCCGACGAACAGTAGGGCGATCAAACAGAGTCTGAGAATGCGAGTCATAGACCGCCCAACAAACCTGGAACTGTGCCGGCCGTCAAGTGCCACTTTCGACTCTCGGCAAGGAGCTGTAAACAACAGCCCCAAATACGATCAACCCGCCCAAGGCTTGCAGAGAGCTCATGCCGCGATCCATCAAGAACCAGACGAAGATTACAGTGAAGACCGGCTCAAGCGCAAAAATCACCGCCGCCGTTTCCGCCCGCACTCGAGCCTGACCCCAGGTCATACCGCCCAGGGCTAGGGTCGTACAAAAGATCCCGGTGATCACGACCCCTTCAAACAGCCCCGGCCATTCCTCAGGCAATTCCAAATTGACGAAAGGCAAAACACATCCAGTGATCAATGCCACGCTCGCAATCTGCGCAAAAGCAATGATAGAAACTGGCGCGCGGCGCGTGACATAAGAGAGAAGGATAATCTCAATGGCGAAAATAAAAGCGCTGGCCAAGGTCAGCCAATCGCCAAAGTTCGGCGCCAAATCACCTTCAGGAGCGAGCAACAAACCAATACCAAAGATCGCGAGCATAGACCCAATCACGTGCACTCGGCTAGGGGCGCGACGCTGTAACATCGCCATCATAAAGGGGACCATTGGCACGCTGAGTACAGTGATGAATGCACTCCGACTAGCGTCCGTGTGCTGCAACGCCCAAGTTTGCAAATAGAAGCCCACAAAAAAGAGAACCCCAATGCAAAAGGCCAAGAGCCACGGTCTCAAGCCCAGCCCCTTTGAACTGCGCACCAAGACTCGGGTCATGGGCAAAAACAACAAGGAAGCCAGCCCAAAGCGCAAGAAAAGGAAGAACAGGATCTGGGCGTGACTGACACCAGCGACCGCCACTTCAACCAGAGGAAAGGAAACTCCCCAAAGCGCCGTCGTCATTACCAGGGCAGCAATACCCGCACCACGATTCCCTTTCATTCCTTCCCAAGCCCCTCAAATAGCGAAACCCTATCGCGAAACTCCCCTGCAATCGGAACCTTGCATCGATCCTCGTTCGACCAACTAACCAGAAGCACTTCCGCTTCGACAAGCACCTGACCGCTGTCCACCGAAAGGATGCGAGAAACCTGCCGAATCGAACTGTTCCCCATTTCCAAGGTACGCAAAGCTACAGTCACTTTCTGCCCCCCCCGCAAGGGCGAAAGAAAGCGAATGTTCGTCTGCATGAGGACAAATGGAAAAGCGTTGTCCTCCACCAACCCCAAGCTCGAGAAGTAATCAAAACGAGCTTCTTCAAGCAGCGTCATGTAGACGGCGTTATTGACGACACCTTGCGTGTCTTCATCGCTCCAACGCGTACTGCGCTTGGTCTGGAAGCGAAAGGCGCCAAGCTCGGGGATCTCCGGAATTTGCATGGCAAGAGTGTAGCGTTGGAACCCTCTGGAATCCGTAAGGAGATGACTAGGGATTGTCGATCAAAGGAAGATCTGCTTGGCCGGCCACTGTGGCAAGGCACACTGGAACATGACCAATTCTAGAGGCAGTGTCACGGCACAAGAAGCCTCCAAGGCACCACCTAGGTATATGAGAGGGAACCGCATATAAGCCGGCCTCCAAGAAGCCTGAACCTCACGAACCCATCAAAGATGGACGGCCACGCATGCTCCGCAAACCTACGCTTCTTGGTTCGGGGGCTTTTGACCGGTCGGCGTGAGCTACGGGTTGATTGGTCCTAGTTGGTCACAGTTGAAGAGCAACTGGGATTTGGGACTAACGGGGGCTTCGCAGAGGACTTCTACGGGAGGGTCTGGAGTTGCGGGGGTTGGGAACTCGCGGCGAGTTTTTAGGTTCGGTTGCTTTGAGAAGAATTAGCCGGGGATGTGGCGGAGGGAGAATGGAGCGCAGCGCCTCTTCCAGCCGAGGGTGACTCGCCAAGATCCTGTGGAGACGACAGAGTTCTTGCCGTCTGGGTCGCGCAAGCGTTTGAAGTCGCTCCAGCCGTCGAAGTAGTCGCCGGAGGAATAGCGATCCGGACGGCCTCTTTCTGATTCCTGCTTGTGCTTCAAGTGGTTGTTTAGAACGTAGCGCAACGCATTGCGCACCTGCTGAAATCCCTCGAGTAGCACTTGGTGAAACCGTTCGGCGAATACTTTCCCCGTGCGACCCCAGACCCTGTTCAAAGCCTTAGCGATCCGGCAGCCGAGTCCGCGCATGCTGTTGGCTAAGAGCTCGCGATTGGGAGCCTCGACGATCATGTGGATGTGATCGTTCTGAATCGAGAAGTGAATGACTCGTAGCCCCTCGAGCTTCGCCTTCCGTAACGCATCAAAAATTGCACGAGCCGCCAGGCTGCTGCGCAGTGACGGCAACTCCCTCCGCAACTTCCAAGTGAGATGCATCACATCACTTTTCTTAACTCGCGGCCGCGTCACATGCGCCACCCCAGACTTGCGCCTCCGAGGACCACTTCCTTTTCTCCAACCACCCCAACCATTCGGAAACATCATTTGACTCTGCATACATGCAAAGACGTATGGGCCCCTCACATTCCCAGCGAAAGTGCCAAAGATTAGCTCTATCTGGCAAATAGAGTCCGTTTGCGACAACCTATGCCCAACTTGAACTCGGCACTCTTTCCGATGGCCGAAAGCCCCCCGAATATGAGTTTTATCCGAGACCTCCGCCCAACAATCGCATCTCAAAACTCGCCGCGAGTTCAAAGCCCCCGCAAACTCCAGACCCTCCCGTAGAAGTCCTCTGCGAAGCCCCCGCGATTTTCAATCCCCAGTTGCCTTCCAACTGCAACCAACCAAAACCAATCAACCCGTAGCTCACGCCGCCCCGCCAAAAGCCCCCGAACCAAGAAGCGTAGGTTTGCGGAGCAAGCGTGACCGTCCACCCCTTAACCGCCCAAAAGACCCATCCCCCCTCCCGCACCCAACCAGTCCCCTCTACCCAAATCTCCGTGCCATCCCCGCTCTCATACGCTATCTAGTAAAGGCATCATGCCTAACAACCAAGTTCGGAGTGGATGGAGACTAACCCTGGCCATAACTGCAACCCTCGTCCTTGCAGCATCCATCGTCCACGGACAAGACTCCCCCAACCCCGACCCACAATTCGGGTTCGAACTCCACCCCCCCGCTCCCAACTGGACCCTCACCAAGGGTCCCTCCGACACTAAATTCCAGCGTCACATCCAATATGTCCTGGGAACGACTGCGATCGAGGCAAGAGTCTCGGTCCAATGTTCGCTGGACACCAACACCATCCAAGCTGACGGCCTGCGAAGTCTCTACCTGAAGGCACTCAGAAAAGAACCTCGAGTCTCCGCGATCGAAGAGGTCACGCGCTCAATCGGTGGCAAGGAAACGTTGGGCTTATCCCTACTCGTAGAGTCCGATGGCTTGGACTACCGCCTGCACACGTACTTTGCAGTGGATGGTGGTCGGCGCTTCGTCTTCGAAGACCTATACCTAGTAGAGCGTGCCGCTGAATTGTCCCCGTCATCCGACATCGCCTGGGCCTCTTTTGATTTCGGTGAAGCGCCCCAACCCAGCGAAAACCAGCTGCTACTCCAGGACCTGTCCGCCATGTGTGGAAGTGAACTCGAAATTGCAGAAAGCTGGAAGGAGGCCTCCAAGCAAGCGAAGAAGGAAGGCAAGTGCATCTTGGTCCCTGTGTACCTATATCCAGGATTCGATCTCGAGAGCCCATGGATGACGGTGACCTTCATGCAACAGGATCTACTGGAGCTGATCCAGGAACGTTACATCCTGCTTCCCTTCCGGCACGACTTAGAAGCTCCCTTTCAAGCCCAAGACGTCTACGGCATGAGCGATAAGAGTTTCGGGAGAACACTGCTGGTCGTGAACTGGAAGGGTCAAGTCGCTGGTGAGGTTTTTGGAGGCTTCGACGAGTTCCTGCGGCAAGAGCGTTTTCTTGAACCCGAGGGAAAGCGGCCCTCTGATTCCGCGCAAGCATCGGACCCACTCGATCAAGCCAAGCAGTACGCACGACGTGGAGAATTTTCGGAAGCGCGACGAATTCTCACGGGCAACCAATCCGCGGGAGCTTGGCTATTAGAGGCCCAACTCGCAAAACGAGATTTAGATCGCGAGGCTTGGGCCGGCGCCTTAGAACACGCTCAGGATGCGGCGGAATTCGCCGACGTAGAGGAAGACTTGGAGCTTGCTTTAGCCGAGTACGACTTGGCCATGGGCCGCTCTGCGGAAGGCAAGGAGCGCTATGAAAACTGGATACGGAGGTTCCCGAACAGCCTGCGAATGCAGGAAGCGCGCTACCTCCTCGGCAACGCGGAGGCCAGTAGCGAGAGAATCACTGAAGCCAAGGAGATCTGGTGGGAGCTGTGCCGAGAGCATCCGGAGAGTCGTTGGGCATGGATCGCGGCCGCGCGACTACAATCCACCGCTTTTCAAATCGGACTGGGCGGACGTGTGCACTGGCCCGTCCAGGATTACTTTGATGCGCACCGCCACCCGGAGCCAGCGCCAGGAAAGACTGCCGAGTTGGACCAGGTGACCGGGGATGCGGTTCGTTTCCTCCTCGACGGACAACTCGAGAATGGCAGCTGGATCTGTGCTGCTGAGATTGCTGACAAGCCCTGGAGTGATGTCCCCAACAACTTGACGGAAGCGATCAGCTCGCTGGCCGTTCGCAGTCTCTTGGCTCACATCCAAGACGACCCGCAAGCCGAACGTGCCGTTGATTTGGGTTTGGATCACATCCTTGATCGTTTGGAGTTTGACCTGGATCAAGATCTCCAATCCATGTACATGGACTACGCGGTGTGGAATCGTGCTTGCCAGCTGAACCTATTCGCGGAGTGCTTGCGTCGCGACGTGGGCCCTCGAGAGAGGCTGGAGAACGCAGTCGAGATGGTCCTCGTAGATCTGCGTGAACGCCAACACGAGAAGGGTGGCTGGTCCTACCTTTTGAGCGGATCGATCGAGGGTTCCAACAGTCCAGTCAGCCAGTCGATCAGCTTCACCACAGCGTACGTCATGTTAGCGCTCGCGGGTGTCAATGGCTTGGATGTCGATGTTCCAGACGGGTTGATTGAATCGGGGGTCGACTGTTTGCAGCGCATGAAGAATCCAGACGGTTCCTTCATTTACATGATGCACCATGCGAACGAATTCCAGGGGCGCGCGACGACGGTTGAAACCGCCGCAGGTCGTGGGCCGCTTTGCAACTACGCGCTCCTGCGTCATGGTCAGGGCGGCATAAAGGACTTGGCGCTCGCCCTAAAAACCTACGCAAAATATCACGGCGGGCTCACCCATCAAGTGGGCCGTGCGTTGATGCACGCGGGCCCGCACGCGGAGGGCTCGCACTGGGTCCTATTTGACTACGCAACAGCAGCGCAAGCTCTGAAAGCACTCTCGGGTAGCCGTACCAAGAAGTTACGGCAGTTGATCCTGGAGGATGTTCTTGAGACCCGCCGCGCTGACGGATCTTTCTTAGACAATCAACTCATCGGTAGGCATGCAGGCACGGCGCTGGGCTTGATCGCACTCGAGTTTCTTAAGAAATAACCGCTGCTCATGACGCGGCTTGGACACTGCGCCCTCTGATAAATAGCAAGCGCGCACCAACCGCTGGGTCGATGCGCGCCAGTCCCGGGGAAACGTCAACTCTTTAGAGCCAAGGGTCCCTGGGATCCCCCACCAAAAGGATTACGGAGTGAAGATGACTTCATAGCCATCCGAAGTGTTGAAGCCTGCGCCGCCGGCTGCGGTGTCGCGGAACCAGCATTGGAAGTTCTGGCTTCCTGGCTGGATTCCCAAGGCGCCCAGGTCGAGAACGCGAGCGGCGCGGTTCCCACTGGCGACTGCGGGCGGACCAACGCGAGTGATACCACCACCTGCGCAACGCACGCCATCTCCAAAGGGAAGCTCAACCTGGCTCGGCCCGTAGAAGAACAGGAACGGTGTATTCGGCAGGGGTTCTGCTACGAGCTCAAGGTTGTCGTCAGCCAAGCTCACGGAGCCGTTGATGCTCATTACAGCAGCTTGCCCTGTAGAGTTCGCCAGCGGCGTGCAGTAGTTGCCACCGCCATCATCGACTTCGAGCAAGAAGGCGCGAAAGAAGCCGTTGACCACTGCGGTACCCACGATGTCGCCAGCCTCGTTGATGCCTGTCGCTTCCCAGACGACTGCATTGGTTCCCGCAGGAAGCAGATCGTTGATGTCTGTAAGCGTCGTACCATCGGTGTAGATGCCGCGGAATATAACGCCGTTGTCTTCATCGATGGAGTGGCCAACGGCTGCTCCAGAATCGTTCACGCTGACCAGATAGGACAACTCATGGCCAGGCAATGCGCCCAGGTCAAGGGCTGAACCACCGTGGCTCAAGTCCCAAGTGGTCGCATGCCAGCTCCCATTCGGAAAGGCCTGCGTTCCAACGGCGAGGCCCGTGTCGTTCAAGTCGAAGCCCTCTGAGTTCTCAAACTGACCGAAGCCGCCCAGCTGCATCCAACCGCCGTCGAAGGAGATCGAATCGTTGGGCTGGAAGAGCTCCCAACCCATACCGATCAAATGACCAGATTCGTTGATTCCACGGCCACGTGAATTCGATTGCGAAGCAGTGGCACCAACGTCGCTGAGCACGCCAGCTTGCCAAGTGACCGCACTGTCCTTGTTGTTAGCGATGTCGTTGGAGTATCCAACGATTGTGCCGGCGTCGTTGACGTCATTCGCCCAACTCGTGCCTTGGCCCAAGTCAGACAGAGCCGTCGCACCCGCAGCGCCGTTCCAAGAAACCGCGTGATAAGTGCCCGAACCAGCGTTCACATTGTTCTGGGAGGTGCCAGCAATCAAACCGTTGTTATTGATCGCGCGCGCAGTGCTCTCCTCATCGCCGGCCAACAGACCGAGATCTGTCATCACGCCCTTCTCCCAGAGAAAGGCGCGACGACAAGGCTGGCCATTCATCGTGGTGCATCCAGGAATCGTCGACCAGCCGACCACTTGGCCCTGATCATTGAGACTGAGAGCTCCGGCACCATCGCCGCCCAAGGTTCCAAGGTCTGTATAGGTATATCCGCCGCCTGCGAGGGCTGCTGAGCTAGTGAGCGTGACGGCGAGTAGTGTGCGCAGATTCATGTTCGAAGATTCTGGGTGGGTTGAAGCGGTTCTTATGAATCCCATGTATAGCTCATCACAGCCAGGTTCAAGCGTAATTTATCGCACTTTTATTTCATCGAGACTTGGCCTAGGATCGGGTAGGCTTAGCCCATGAAAGCACCGAAGCTAGAGACCAGCAGCAAGCTGGAAGGGCGCCTGAGGGAAGTCGGAGCCGACTTACGCCAGGTTTTGGTGGCCATTTTGCAGTCCCTGCCGGGCTATCCCCATCGCCCCAGCCGCTTGGCACAAGAGCTCGGAGTCAACCGCGCTGTAGCCAGCAAAGTGCTCGCTGCCATCGTGAAAACGGACCCACTCGAGACCTTGCATCTCATTCCCGGACCAGAACCTTTACGAAAGCTGGTGCGCTCTGCGGAAGGACTGGGAGCCACCTCCGCGCTTGCGCGCGCGGCCGAAGAGGCCATCGCGAATTTTGATCACGTCATTCGTAATGAAGCCGGCAACCGCGCTGCTCTCGATGCCTTGATTAGCTCTAGCCTGCCCGGCGCGCGTGAGCGTTTTGAGCTGGCTAGCAAGTACTCTGTCTACAAAGGCCTTGCACAACTCAAGGGTGTTCAGGCGGAGCACTGGTTGGGCACGGCAATCCTCAGTCCCTCCAATGAAAACGCGAAGAAGCACGACCTAACCTGGCTGAACGGTGCCGTCGCCATGCAACGCTTGCGGCCCGGTGCGACCGTGCGTTTCTCCTATCGCCAAGGTTTGGATAATGAAGGTACGAGCGAAATAGAGAGCTCACTCCCCACTCTCGGCCTTTTGCCCTTGGATCAATTTTGCGTCAACCCTGCGGCGCAGTTAGAAGCTCACGTCACCGGCGACACGATTCACTACACCCTGTCCGACGATCTGGTCGGGCCGCAGGAAACCGTCGACATGTTTGTGGTCGACCATCACCCGGCCAGCGTTCGCAGAGAATCGGCAGGCCCCAAGGGTCGTCGCACATCCTTCTTCGTCGAGCCAGCAATGCCCGTTGCGAACTTGACCTTCGACACGATCTTGCACCGCGATGTCTTTCCCGGCGCCGATCCGGAACTCTTGATCTACGACACGGGCTATGACGGAATCGTCGATGTCAACGACCCGGCCCGTCAGATCGATCGAGTACCGCTCAAGGAATCGGTCGAAGTCCTCGGCCTCGACATCAGCCGCTTTGAAGCCCCAGGAATTCCAACCTACGGCCCGCTGCTGCAGCACCTCTGCGATCGCTTCGGCTGGAAATCGGATGAATTCCGCGGCTACCGGACGAAGATCGCCTATCCAGTATACGGTTGGCAAGTTTGCCTAGCCTTCGAGCCGGAGTTGGAGAAAGGGTAGCGCGCGGGCTGTAGAACCAGCAGCTTGAGCGACTATTGGAGATGCCGCAGGAAATGCGGCGGATGAAGAATGGCTTGTGAGCCTCTGGCGGGCAAACTACGGCCCCGCTCTACTTCCGCCAAATCGCGACGAATCCATGCAAGACGATCTCCCCCACGCTTCCAGTTCCAAAAACGTGAACAACGACCCCGAAGGGCTGAAGCCATGGGAGCGAACCAAAAGCGAGTTGGGCAAGCCGATGATGCTCTTCACTCCACGCACGGACACGGTCATCAATCCGCGCAGCGGCGAGAGCCTCAAGCGACTGGTCTTGGAAACGCCGGACTGGGTCAACGTGATTGCCCGCACCAGCGAAGGAGAGCTCGTCTTTGCCAAGCAGTTTCGCTTTGGCGCCTGGGACATGACCTACGAGATCCCCGGCGGAATGGTCGACCCCGGTGAGGAGCACGCATTGGCAGCAAGGCGCGAGTTGCGAGAAGAGACGGGTTATAGCTCGGACTCATGGACCTATCTTGGGAGCGTCCAACCCAACCCCGCCTTTCACGACAACCGCTGTCATCACTACTTGGCCGAGAACGTCGTACAGAGCGAGTCACAAGATCTCGACAATGGTGAAGACATCGCCATCGTTTTGATACAGGAGGACGAGATCAAGGAGTACATCGAACGCGGCGACATCGCCCACTCCTTGGTTATCACAGCCCTGTCGCGAGTGATGGACCTGCGCCCCTAAAGCGACATGATGAGCAAGCACCAAGACTGGATTAGAAGCGTTTTGCGACTACTAAGCTTGGTATGGCTTCAAGGAATTCTCTGCGCGCAGGGGACCTTGACCTTCGTCCCCACAGATCGCGAGCAGCCCGCGGAGTTGCAAAAAACACTCAATGCCATCGGAGGAAAGGACGCGACGCACTTCGTCTTGGCTCTAACAGAAGCTACAGACCTCAAGGGCGTCGACCACTGCATCGCACCGGAAGACTTCGCTGGCGCGAACGATCGAGCTCTCTGCAAAGCCATCTTGGAAGCCGACGTGCTTGTTCTGCGTGGTGGGACTTTCATCGGTTGGTATAAGACTGTCTACCCGAGCGGAATGAAGACTCACCTGGCGAGTGCACTGCGCGAGTACCTGCGCTCCCAAAGACCGCTCATCGCCTACGGCGGCGCGACCGAATTCCTTTCTGGCGGCGTTGCGCTACCGGTGGCAGAACTCGAGGCTGGTCTCGACGAACGAAAACGCAATCCGCACGACAAGGACGAACACAAGGCTCGCGTTGCTCTGCCCGTGGGACCGAACGCTCTATTCGATTCTGAAGATTGGGAAGCGGGCGCCCCCTTGCGCATCTTGCGGGCATTGTGGAAGACCCACGCAGACCTTGGCTTCCTTTTCGTCGGTCCCGTAGCCCTGGAGTTCTCCCGACAAACAAACACGGCGCAGGTCTTGGGCGGCGGCCAGATCCTCATCTTCGACCTTCGCAAAGCCAGGCGCGGAAAGGGCTACGCTGACGGAGTTCGGGCACACCTCTTGGCGGAGGGCGATGGCTGGAATTTCGGTACCCACTCCGCCACATTCGTGGATTTGACGACAAGGAAGGAGTCGAAAACGCGACACAAGGATCGCGCTGAAGTGCACCGAAGGGTCGATCCCAAAAGCTCCGAACAGAAAATTGGGGCGCTGGAATTCGCCGACTGGGTTCGGGAGCAGGCGCGCGAGCACGCATTGGAACGCCGCTGGCTGGCGCTCGAAGTCGAATGGAACCTCTCCTGGGACGCGGGCAGCGCGGTCTGGAGTGCCGCCGACCAAATCAGTGTGCTTGGGGTTCCGCTTTCCTGCAGGTGGATGCAGCACTAGCTCTTCAGGGTCACTAAACTGACCGCGCAATGGGCAATCGGTTGGGAACAAAACGCCGCATCGTAATCATCGGCGGCGGTATCGCGGGAATCGCGACCGCATGGGGTTTAGCCCAAGAGAGCGATCTCGAAGTCATTCTGCTCGAACGCGAATCGCAACTGGCCGCGCACTCGACAGGCAAGAATGCAAGCATCCTGCGCACCTTCACGGGGAGCTTCGGTTCCACGGCACTGGCGCTTCTGACGGCAAACTTCTTGCGCGACGCTCCCGCTGGCTTTAGCGAGTTGCCCCTTCTCGATGCCGTCGGCCTGATTCTGATTCCTGCGGACGGTGCAAGCGAAGCCTTCAACGCCTGGCGCTCCTGCAAGGCCGAGGGCTCCGTCGTCGAACTCGACCCTTCGACACTTGCGAAACTCGCCCCCCATGTGCGTATCGCACGACCCGGCGCGTACCTCATTCGCGACGAAGGTCACATCGACAACGCCGCCTTGATCGACGGTATGTTGCGAGCCGCACGTGCAGCTGGAGTGAGCATCAGGACCGCTGCGACGGTCAAAAAGTTGCATCGCGAGGGTCCACGCATCAGCGCTGTCGAGCTCGCCGATGGCGAACGGATTGAAGCCGACACGACGGTGATCGCCGCTGGCGGTTGGGCAAGGAACCTCGCCCAACACGCAGGCTCCGGCCTATCGTTCGAGGCTCGTAGGCGGCACCTATTGGTGACCTCTCCGGAATCACGTATTGATCGTTCGTGGCCGATCCTGTGGTCCGAACCGGACAAGTTTTATACGCGTCCTGAAAGCGGCGGCCTGATGATTTGCGCCTGCGACGAGGACGTCGTTGATGCGGACAGTTGTGAAGTACTGCCGCAGGTTTGCGAGTTCATCGCACAACGTGCCGACGCATTGCTCGCTGGATTCTCCGACGCTTCCGCCGCGCACTTTTGGGCGGGCATGCGCACCTTTAGCGACGACGATGAATTCACCATCGGCTACGACCCGAGCGTCCGTGATTTATTCTGGGTCGCCGGACTCGGCGGGCACGGTATGAGCACCTCGGTTGGAGTTGGACGGCTCGCCGCCAAGCTGTTGCAGGGCGAACAAGTCGAGGAACGACTGAAACAAGCATTCAATCCTGCGCGCTTTGCGCAAACACCTTCAAGCGCTCTCTAGCGACTGAACTAAATGGCTATCGAAGAGACCCTCGCCGCGCGCGCCGAGGAAAAATGTGAGTTGTGCGGTAATACGGAAGCCCTCACTGTCTACGCCCTTCCTCCGGATGCAGACGCGAGCACCGACAAGAATATCTGGTGCTGCAATACATGCAGCGAGCAGATAGAGGATGTGAGCCAGATGGACCCCCATCATTGGCGCTGTTTGAACGAGAGCATGTGGAGCGACGTGCCTGCTGTTCAAGTCGCCGCTTGGCGCATGCTCTCGCGCCTGTCACACGCTGAACCCTGGGCTCTCGAGTTACTTGAAACCTTGTACCTCGACGAAGAAACGCTCGCTTGGGCCGAAGCCGCTACAGGAGAGATCGTCAAAGGCAATTCCGTAGTCCACACGGACAGCAACGGCGTCGCCCTTGCCGGTGGCGACACGGTGACCCTGATCAAGGACCTGGTTGTGAAGGGCGCAGGTTTCACCGCCAAGCGCGGCACGGCCGTGCGCGGAATATCCCTGGTGGCAGACAACGCCGATCACATCGAAGGCCGCGTCAGTGGTCAACGCATCGTGATCCTGACCAAGTTCGTTAAGAAGTCCTAGGGATAGGGCGTCTCCTCCAGCTGTCTGTCAGCTAGCTCGCGACAAATGAGATATCCCTCGCCGGTCCTGCCCATGCCCGCCACGCGCGGACAGCCAGGACATCGTGTTCCCTCGCCAAGTCTGAATGACATGAAGAGGGCACGCCTCAAGGCTCGAAGATTCCTGAGAGGCGTATTTTGGAGACTACCTGGGTTCAGTGTGGAATTCGACCGGCACTAATAATGGGTACGCGTACGAGGAGGAGGTCCTCTGCTGGATGGCCGGCGTAAGGTGCGCTCTAGAAGCCAAACACAGCCTCATCTGACGATCAGTTCCACACCGATGCCATGCAGTCTCCGCATTTGGCAATTGAGGCGGCGGCCAGGCTGGCCTGGCCCCCTTCTAGGGCGCTAATCCCAGCGAATGTGATCAGCTTCAAAAAAAGCAGAGGCTTTTTGTCCAAGCCGCCAGACAAGCCTCATTTGGAGGGTGAAGCGCGGGCGCAATGCCCTGCGCAGCCTCAAGCCCACATTTAGCCTCCTGCATTCCGATGAGTTCACGAATCCAAACCCGCGAGTTTCTCCGCCTCGCCCTCTCTTCCTGCGCCGCCGCGGGTCTGGCCACTGTCAGCTCCGCCCAGTCGACCTTCTCTATCGATTGGCACAGCCCAACCCTCGCCGTCCCGGACTCCTGCACAGGGGTTCCGATCACGGAAGGCGACATCTTGATCACAGCCGGTGGAATGACAGCCTTCGGCCCGCTCCCAACGCCTTGCATTGCGATCCCCGGCGGCGCTGGCGGCCTTGGGCTGTTCAATCACGCTACCTGCGTCGGACACCCGGCTGGATCGCCCTGCCGCATTGAAGTCGACGCTTTGTCCTATGGCCGCGACTACAGCTTGGGATCAGTCACATCGTCACCCGGCGACTTCCTTTTCTCCACCGATGAATTTGCCATCGCCGGTGTGCCGCCGCTACTCGCTCCGAGCATCAACACCGAAGCGCCAGTCGGCGACTCCGCAACAGACGTTTGGGTCAACGGTGACTTCATGGGATTCGGTCCCTTCCCGCCGTTCTCTGCGGCAGTCGGTCACACGGCTGCGATCGATGGCGATGGCACTTTGAGCGGCAGTGGAATGGTCTACCCGGGCACAGGCCTGTTAGAGCCGACCTTCCCCGGCCCCCCGCCGAACACCGGCGACAACTTGGACGCTTACGACTTCAACGAGAGCCTGGGTAGCGGCAGCTTCCCTACAACCGGCGTGTACTTCTCTGTTGAAGGCTTCATCTTCGACCCGCTCTCCGGAACGGCCGGTTCCGCAGCGGACATTGCCAACGGAGTCGCCTCTTCAGACGTCCTGATCAGCATGGCCCCCGGTGGACCGCCCGCAGTTTACGCACCGGGCCCAGTGCTCGGCCTCGACCTCTTCGGCGGCAAGGACGATTTGGATGCCTTGGCCCTCGCCGAAAACGGCGTGCCTGGCTACCAGCCTTCACAACAGGCCTACGACTGGGTCCCCGCTGGCGGTTCCGACATGTTGCTCTTCTCGGTTCGTCGCGGTAGTTCAGTCATCGGCATGCCCGATTCAATCTTCGGCATTCCGATCACTGAAGGCGACATCTTGACAACACCGCTGCCCACCTTCCTCGGCGGAGTGTCGCCCTTCCCCGGCATCTTCTGCGCAGCCGAGAACATTGGCCTTAGCAGCATACGCATCCCTGGAGGGTTCATCGACGACCTGAACGCACTCGATACCATCAACCTCTCCTACAACGATTGCAATGGCAACGGCGTCGATGACTTCATCGACATCTTGAACGGCACTTCAGCCGACGCGGACTTCGACGGAGTTCCGGACGAGTGCAGTGGAACAGTTGGCATCAAGCGTTGCTTCTGCCCGAACTTCTTGGCTCCCTGTGCCAACCCTTTCCCGACCGCTGGTTGCCGCAACTCCACCGGCCTCGGCGCTGCGATGTGCGGAATAGGTTCAGACAGTGTCTTCGCAGACGACTTGGTCCTCTTGGCCACTGAGATGCCAGCCACCGTGCCGGCCATCATCTTCGGCGGAACGGCCTTTGTCGGTCCCTTCCCCTTCGGCGACGGACTGCGCTGCGCTGGTGGCAACATTGTGCGCTTCACTTCACCGACCTTGACCAGTGCTACCGGAACGCTCAGTGCAGGCCCCGGACTGGCTGGCACCTTCGGAATCGTGCCAACAGATGTTTGGACCTTCCAATGCTGGTTCCGCGATCCGACGGGTCCCTGTGGCTTCGGCTTCAACACGACGAACTCGGTGACCGTGTCCTTCACGCTCTAATAGTTCCAGGGGCTTCTGCCTGCCCGCGCTTCAGGGATCTAGTCTTCGGCCCAGGCCAAGGCTAGATCCTTGAGGCCTTTTAAGTCGGTCTTGCCTGTGCCGAGCGTCGGGATTGCAGGGACTTCGAAGTACTGGTCAGCGCGTGGTTGGTAAAGGGTTGGCAGGTCGCTCTCCCGCAAGGCATCAGCAAGTTGGCTTGCGCCAAAACTGAAGGGCGTGTGCAAGACAACCAATCGTTCGCCCTTGCGCTCGTCGGGCACCGATGTCACGGAGAGACTCGGGCGCTCATCTTGGTCGACGCCGTTGGTATCGCAGAGGCCGGCCAAGAGATCGTTCAAGACTTCTTCAACTCGACCGAGGGGCACCATTTCCCCGCCGATCTTTGAAAAGCGTGAGCGCCGATCTGTAAGTATCAAGAAACCATCCCGATCGACTAGCCCGACATCCCCGGTGTCGTACCAATCTCCGCGCATGACTTCCTCGGTTCGTTGCGGATCGTCTAAGTAGCCCAGCATGACGTTGGGGCCGCCGACCAGCACGGAACCCTCAACATCGGGCGCCAGCTCCTCGCCACTATCGGGATCGATAATGCGCACGCTAATGCCCGGCAAAGGACGACCGACACTGCCCGATCGAAAGCCGCTATCGCGTTCCAAAGTCTTGGTCATGTCTTGCAAGTTGACGCTGACCACCGGCGCTAGCTCCGTGCAGCCGTAGCCTTCGTGCAAGGTTATGCCGTACTTGCCTGCAAAAGCCTCAGCAAAGCGCGCTTGAAGTTTCTCCGCACCTACGACGGCTAGGCGTACATGAGCGAAAGCCTCCTTCGGGATTCGCCGCATCCATGATTGGTAGAAGGTCGGCGTAGCCAAGCTGATCGTGACCCGCTCGCTCTCCAAGAGTTCGCCGATGCGTTTGGAGTCCACGGGGCTGGAGTGATAGACAATGCTAGCCCCGGCCATCAGAGGTGCCCACAGGGTGCCTGTATTTCCAAAGCTGTGGAAGAAGGGCATCACGCCCAAGACCCTATCGTCTTCATCCATCGCCACAGCTTGTGTGAAGGCCAAGGCATTGGAGAGCATATTCCCGTGCGATAGAAGCACTCCCTTGGGCTCGCCCGTACTCCCGCTGGAGAAGAGAATCGTTGCGAGCGCCTCGGGACCACTGGCTGAGCGCACGAGTCGCGTCAGGAGCCAAGTCGGAAGCCATGACAAGACACCCGCTTGGACCTTGTCTTTTGTCGTTAGCTCGCCTGCCAGGGATTCGAGCATGATCGTAGCCTCCCCTGCGAGGGGCGCATCAATGTTCAGAGCTTTCAGGAAGCGCGCTGAACTAATCACGTGCTTGACGCCTGCACGTCGCATCGGTTCTTGAAGCTCCGCATGGCCGAGGGAGTAGTTCAGGTTGATCGGCGAACGTCCTGACAAGCTGATCGCAAGATTGGCGATCACAGCTCCCGCGCC